>JAQBZT010000028.1 GCA_027622355.1 bacterium
GCGAATCTCCGATTCGCGGGAGGCCCTCCACCGGGGGGCCCACCTCCAGCCCTCGGAATGACAAGAAAAGCAAGCAAACGAACCCATTACCGGCTTTCCGCTATCCCTCCACGATCACGTAATCGCGGATCTCATCCCCGTAGGCTTCCCAGCCGTCCTCGGTGACGATGACGGTGTCCTCGAGCTTGACGAAGCCCACATCGGGATGTTTGAGGTCGGTCTCAATCGAGAGCACCATGCCGGCTTTCAGGGGCCGGTTTTCGTAGGAGGCGGGATAGGGAACGGCGCCGCTGCTTGTCAGGTGCGGCGCCTCGTGCTGGATCATCCCCATGCCGTGGGCGAGGAAGGCGGCCCGATCGCCGTGGGCGCATTTGGCCTGCTCGGCGAGGGCTTTCTCGAAGATCTCCCGGCCGGTGGCGCCGGCGCGCACGGCGGTCCGCGCCGCGTCCTGAATGGCGCGAATCTCGCCGAGGAGGTCGCTCTGCATCTGCGTGGGCTCCCCCAGCACGGCCATGCGGGCGAGGTCGCCGAGGTAGCCGTCCTTGTTGCCGCCCGAATCGAGGGAGAGGACCTGCCCCTTTTCCCATTTGTGGAGGTCCGAGGGCGCCCGGTTGTAGCTGGGACCGGCCGCAGTGAGGCAGTACTCGAAGTTGAGCCCGCGCCACACCTCTTCTTTGTACATGCCCTGGGCGATCTCCCGGGTGGTGGCGCCGGCCCGGGTGCTCTTCATGACGGTGGTCATGCAGTCGATGATGGTGTCGGAGGCTTCCTTCAGGATGGCGAGCTCTTCGGGGCGCTTTACCGCGCGCAGCTCGTGGAGGATGGCCTGGGCCTCGACGAATTTCGCGCCGGGGAGTTCCTCCTCCATCGCGGCCATCGCATCGGCGGGGAGAAAGGCCTTCTCGACGGCGATCGTCCCGGTGTCCTGGCCGATCCCGCGGAGAAGGCTGGCGGCCTTCTTGCCCGTCTGGTCGGTGAACCACTGGTTGATTTCCACGTTGGGCACCCAGAAGCCGGGCGTGTTTTCGTACTGCCACCCTTCCATCGCGTTTCCGATGTAGAAGGCCTTATCGGGCGCTCCCTTCGGGTAGCCGAGCATGGGGAGGTAGCGGCTCACCCCGATGGCGTCCTTGTGGGCGAAGAAAAAGAACTTGTAGCCCCCGAGGAGGTACTGGATGTTTTCCTTCGAGGTGGGAAGAATCACGTCCACCCCGGCCTTGTCCATGAGGGCGTCCAGCTTTTCGTTGTCAAAGGGAAGTTTCATGGCCGGCCTCTTGTTTTGAATATGAGCGACCGGCGGAGCGCCCATCTCCTCCCGCCGGTGGTATATTGTGCATCGGTTTTTCGGCAAAGGCGCCTTCCCGCTCCCCGGAGAGATGCCGTCTTTCGGGTCCGGTAAATCGGATGTGAGGAGATTGTCACGGGCAGGGTGCGCAATGCAAGCCAGGGCCCGCCCCGGCCGGTATTCTGGTAGCGGATCAGTTTTCTTGTCATTCCGAGCGCCGGAGACGGGGCCCCCGGTGGGGAGCCTCCCGCGAATCGGAGATTCGCCGGGGTGCCCGGCGCGAGGAATCCGCTTTTCCACAGCAGATTCCTCCGTCGCTGCGGCCCCCACCCTGCGCTCCTTCGGAATGACACCACGGGTCCATTGTGCAAACTGACCCACGATCCGAATCTCCCCGCATTTTCTGCGCGGGCCTTTCCCCCCGCGTGTGCGAGAGTGGGCCTGCCCCGCTCCAAAAGGGGAGCCGGCGGTGTGCCTGCGGGCGGAGGGGCCGGGCTTTTAAAAGGGAGGGCTGAGGGATAATGAGGGATTTTTTGAGCGAGGGGAGGGCTGCGGGATACTGCTCAAAATTGCGGGGTTTTTTGTGCGAGGAGCCTGTTTCGAATTCGCGGCTAGCGGGTTGCCCGATCATATGCGGCGCGGATGGCGCGCCCGGCCCAGACGGCGGCCAGGGATTTCCGGAACGCGCCCGAGGCGTAGAAGTCATCCAGCGGATCGATCCCCTCCGCGGCGAGAGAAGCGGCTTTTCGGATGAGATCGTCGGTGGGTTTTTCGCCGATGAGGGCGGCTTCCGTTTTTTCCGCGCGGTAGGCGCTGGCCGCCACACCGGTTACGCCCACCCCGGCGGCCGCCACCTCGCCGCCCGCACCCAACGTGAGCCTCACCGCCACCCCGCAGACCGCGAAGCCGCTCGCCTGCTGTGCGGCCTTTCCGTAGGCGCCCCCGCTGCGGGCGCCGCCCCCAAGCGGAATCCGGACGGCGGTGAGAATCTCCCCGTCTGCCAGCGCGGTTTCGAGGGGTCCCGTGAAAAAATCATCCGACGCGATGGAGCGGGCGCCCTTGGGGCCGGTCGCGACGAGATCCGCCCGGAGGGCGAGCACCGCGGCCGGGTAGTCCGCCGCGGGGTCGGCGTGGGACAGGCTCCCGCCGATGGTCCCTCGGTTGCGCACCTGTAAATCGCCGATCTGGCTGGCGGTCTCCGAGAGGAGCGGGCAGCCGGCCCGGATTTCAGGGGAGGCCGCGATCTCATGGTGCGTCGTCAGCCCGCCGATGGCGATGGCGTTTTTTTCTTTCACGATCCCGGCGAGGCCCGGAATGCGGGCGATGTCGATGATCACCTCCGGCCGGGCGAGGCGCGACTTGAGAATGGGGATCAGGCTGTGCCCGCCCGAGAGCAGTCTGGCCGCTTCTCCGTACTTTTGGAGAAGGCCGATGGCCTCATCCAGAGATTTCGCCCGGTGGTATTCGAAAGGCGCAGGGAACATCTCAGGCCCCCTTTCCGGCGACGGCTTGCCATATCTTTTCGGGCCGCAGCGGCATGTCGAGGTGCCGCACCCCGAAGGGTCGGAGCGCATCGAGCACCGCGTTCACCCCCGCCGGGGTCGAGCCGATCGTGCCGGCTTCGCCGACGCCCTTCGCGCCGAGCGGATTCACGTCGGTCGGCGTGACGGTGTGGTCCAGCTCGAACCGGGGCAGGCGGTGGGCTTTCGGGAGGGCGTAGTGCATGAAGGAGCCGTTCAGGGGCTGGCCGCCCTCGCCGTAGAGCATCTCCTCCTCGAGCGCCTGTCCGATACCCTGGGCGATGCCGCCGTGTATCTGGCCGCGAACGAGCAGCGGGTTGATCATGTTGCCGACATCGTCCACCGCGACGTAGCGGAGAATCTTCACCTCGCCCGTCTCGGGGTCCACCTCGACCAGCACCACATGGGCCCCGAAGGGGAAGGTGAAGTTCGGCGGCTCGAAGAAGTGCGTCTCCTCGAGTCCCGGTTCCGTGTCGGGCGGAAGAACGATGGCGTCGTAGGCCATCTGGGATATCTCGGCGAAGGCAGCGGATTTCTCGGGGGCGCTCTGGACGAACACCTTTCCCCCCTCGAAGGCGATGTCGTTTTCGTCCGCCTCGAACTTCAGGGCGGCGAATTTTGCCATCTTGGCCTTCACCTTGTCGCGGGCGAGAAAGACGGCCGAGCCGCCCACCACGGTGCCCCGGCTGCCGAAGGTGCCCACACCGTAGGGCACCACGTCGGTGTCCCCGTGGATGACGCGGACATCTTCGACCTGGACGCCGAACCCGTCGGCCACGATCTGGGCGAAGGAGGTCTCCTGGCCCTGGCCGTGGGGGGAGGCGCCCGAGAAGACCGTCACCTTGCCCGTCGGCTCGACGCGCACCTTGGCGCTCTCCCAGCCCTGCCCGCCGAGCGCGGCGGAGGGGCCCATCCCGCAGATTTCGACGTAGGTCGAAAGGCCGATGCCGAGGTAGCGGCCCTCCTTGCGGGCTTCTTCCTGCTGCTTCCGTATCCGGGGGTAGTCGGCGTTGGCCAGTGCCTTGTCGAGGGCGGCGGCGTAGTCCCCGCTGTCGTAGGAGAGGCCGGCTGCCGTGGCGAAGGGAAACTCCGATTTCGCCGGGAAGTTCTTCCGCCGGATCTCGGCCGGGTCCATTCCGAGTTCGCCCGCGGCGATGTCCACCATCCGTTCGAGAATGTAGGTGGCCTCGGGCCTTCCCGCCCCCCGGTAGGCGTCGGTCGCGATCTTGTTGGTGAAGACCCCGGTCACCTTCATCTCGATGTGGGGGATCTTGTAGGGGCCAGGGAGCATGAGCCCGGTCAGCGTGAAGATTGCCACCGTCAAAAGCTGGTAGTAAGCGCCGCAATCAGCCAGGACGTTGTAGCGGATGGCGACGATGGTCCCGTCCTTCTTCAGCCCCAGTTCGACCTCGCCCAGCTGCCCGCGGCCGTGAATGGTGGCGATGAAGTTCTCGGACCGTGTTTCGATCCAGTTGATCGGAATCCCCAGCTCGCGGCTGATGTGGGCGGCGAGCGCCTCCTCGCGGTAGACGTTCAGCTTGCTCCCGAAGCCGCCGCCCACCTCGGGCGCGATCACGCGGATGCGGTTTTCGGCCATCCCGATCTGGATGCCGACCAGGGTGCGGACCTTGTGGGGGACCTGGGTCGAGGTCCAGATGGTCATCTTGTCCTCGCCCGGGAGGTAGTGGGCCAGAACGCCGCGCGGCTCGAGGGCGAGGGGGACAACGCGCGCGTTGGCGATCTTCTCCTTGATGACGATATCCGCTTCTTTCAGCCCGGCTTCGATGTCGCCGCCCGCGAGCGCCCAGGTGAAGGCGGTGTTGTCCTCGAACTCCTCGTGCACCTTGGGGGCACCGGGGGCGAGGGCTTTTTCCAGATCGACCACCGCCTCGTGAATGTCGTATTCGACCTCGATCAGATCGGCCGCGTCGCGGGCCAGGTAGCGGGACTCCGCGATGACGGCGGCGATGGGCTCGCCCGCGAAGCGGGCCTTCCCTTTGGCGAGGACCGGCTGTTTCGGCACGCGGGCGTCCGGCACGAGACCGGCCACCGGAACGGGCCCGACTTTGTCCCCGATGTCCTCGGCGGTGTAGACCGCGATGACGCCAGGCGCCTCGCGTGCGGCGGCGGTGTCGACTTTCTTGATCGTGGCGTTCCCGTAGGGGCTCCGGACGAAGGCCATGTAGCGCATCCCCGGCAGGTGGATGTCATCCACATAGTGGGCGAGCCCCTGGATGAGCCGGGGGTCGTCCCTGCGCCGGATGGAGGCACCAATGAATTTGGGAACTTGCGCCATGTCTTTCCTCGCCGTTTCTATTTGCTGGCCCGCATCTGCTCGGCGGCCGCTAGAATCGCGTCCACGATGTGCTGATAGCCGGTGCACCGGCAGAGGTTTCCCTCGATGCCGCGCCGGATTTCCTCCTCGGAGGGGTTGGGATTCTGCGCCAGCAGGTCGTGGACCGTCAGAATCATCCCCGGGGTGCAGTAGCCGCACTGAAGGCCGTGCTTGTCCCAGAACTGCTCTTGAAGGGGATGGAAGTTGCCGTTTTCGGCGAGGCCCTCGATGGTGGTCACCTCGCCGCCGTCGGCCTGGACGGCGAGCAGGGTGCAACTCTTCACGGCCGCCCCGTTGAGGAGGATCGTGCAGGCGCCGCAGACGGAGGTTTCACACGCGATGTGGGTTCCGGTCAGGCCCGCATGGTCGCGGAGCAGATGGACAAGGAGGGTCCTCGGCTCAACGTCGAATTTCCGCACGACGCCGTTGATGCTGAGGGAGATTTCCACCGGGAGCCTCCTTGCGCCGGGGGCAGCTTATGAGAAATGTGCCCGCCCCTCCACCAATTTGTCAGGATTCATGAACATTATCGGAGCAGGGATGAAACAGTGTCAAGGGAGGAAATATGGGCGGCAGAGTCAGATTTTTCCGCATGAAAAGGGGGAAAGATCGAGGTGCGCCTCCACCACGCGGTCCCACCGATCGAGATTCTCGCGCTGAAGGCGGCGGAACCTGCGGGGCGTCCGCCGGAGGCCCCCGCGCCCCGTCCGTCCGGCGGCCCATTCCAGAAAGGCGGAGCGGAAGCCGTCGTTTTCAAAAAGCCCGTGAAGATTCGTCCCCCATATGTTTTCCCCGGCCAGGAAGGCGCCATCGAAGGAAGCCGGGTGTTCCGCTCCCGCGGGGTCGAGACGAAAGGCGGGCGAGGCGGAAGATGAGCGCAGTGTGGTGCGCCCATGGTGTATCTCGTATCCCTCTATCTCGCCCTCGTAAAAGGGAAGCCGCGAGAGGGCGCGCACCTGCCGCAGGGTCTTTTCCAGCACCAGCTCGGTTTCGGCGGGGAGCCAACCGAGGCCTTTCGTGAAGGGATCGGGGGATTCGATGCCGCCCGGATCGTGGATGGCCTCCCCCATCATCTGGCAGCCGCCGCAGATGCCGGCGATGGGAGTGCCCCGCCCGCGCAGGCGCCCGAGGGTGCGGTCGAGCCCCTTCCGCCGGAGCCAGGCCAGATCGAGGGCGACGTTCTTCGAGCCGGGAAGGAAAACGGCGTCTGCTGCATCGAGTGTCCGGGAATCCTCCGTGACGGTGATCGCCACGTCCGGCTCGTCGAGAAAAGGCTCGAAGTCGGTGAAGTTCGAAATGTGCGGAAACCGCAGGACGGCGAGGCGCAGCGCATCCGGTTCGCCGCCCGGGAAGGTCTGCGGGAAGACATCGAGTTCCAGGCCGTCCTCGGCCTCGAGCCTGAGGCCTTCCACGTGGGGGAGGACGCCCAGCACGGGGATTCCCGTGCGCCGGGTCAGCTCCCGGGGGCCATCGCCCAGATTTTCCGGTGCGCCGCGCAGCTGGTTGATGACGAATCCGCGGATTCGCTTCTGCCACTCGGGCGGGCAAAGGGCCCAGGTGCCGTAGAGGGCGGCGAAGACGCCGCCGCGCTCGATGTTGCCCACGAGAAGGACTTCGGCGTCCGCCATCTCGGCGGCCCGAAAGTTGGCCAGATCCCGGTCGAACAAATTGATCTCGGCCGCTCCGCCCATTCCCTCCATGACGATGAGGTCGAACCGCGCGGAGAGCCGCGCGAAGGCCGCCTGGATGCGGGCGGCGAGCTGCGCGCCCTCGAGCGGGCGGTCGGCGGGGGAGGTTGTGAGCGCATGGCGGCCATCGAGGATGATGTGGGAGCGCCCCCCGGCCTCGGGCTTGATGAGCACGGGGTTCATGTCGGTGTGGGGGGCGATCCCGGCGGCGCGGGCCTGGAGCGCCTGGGAGCGGGCGATTTCGCCCCCCTCCGGGGTGACAAAAGAGTTGAGCGAGACGTTTTGCGCCTTAAAGGGGGCCACGGAAATTTTTCGCCGGGCAAACAGGCGGCACAGGGCGGCGCAAAGCGCGCTTTTTCCCACGCCGGAGGCGGTGCCGAGGACCATGAGGGGGCGCAATCTCTCTCCTTCCATCCATCGCGGCTTCGAACCACCCGCGGACCTTCGCGGCTTCGGCGCGCCCGCCGGTTGTCCGCTGCGGGACGATTATCTAGGATATGCGGGTCTGGGAAAAGTCTTTGTCCACAACGACCGGCCGATCCATCCGCGCCGCCGGTGAAATGCACGGGGGACGACGCCATGCCGAGAATTTCGCTGCTCCAGCACTTCAGCATCTACTGCCGCGAGCTGGAGCCGATGCATGCGTTTTATGCGAAGGTTCTGGGCATGAAGGAACTGCCCCGGCCGCACTTTCCGTTTCCCGGCCACTGGCTCGAAGCCGGACCGGGCCACCACATCCATCTCTCCAAGCTGCACGAGGGCCACATCACCCATTCCATCAGCGACAACGAGGACGGCTACACCGATCATCATTTCGGCCTTGTGACCGACGATCTGGAGGGGATGAAAAGCCGGCTGCGCGAAAACGCGGTTGCCTTCCACGATGAGCCCTACGGGTATCCGCAGATCTTTTTCCGCGACCCGGAGAATAACCTGATCGAGGTCGCATCCGAGAAAATGTTCGCCGAATAACGGGGCAGCCCCGCTTTATCAGAACTCGATTCCCCGCTGCGCGTAGATGCCCTGATCGAAGGGGTGTTTGATCTTCCGCATCTCGGTGACGAGGTCGGCGCAGTCGATGATCTCCTGCGGGGCGCCGCGCCCGGTCAGCATGACGTGAAGCGCGGGGTCGCGGTTTTTCAGCACGGAAACCACCTCGCCGATATCGAGCTGACCCAGGTCCATCGCGACGTTGATCTCGTCCATGATCACCAGCCGGTATTCGCCGGATTCGATGGCCTCGCGCGCCAGCTTCCATATCTCCCGTGAGGTGGCCCCGTCCTGATCCGGGTCCTGGGTGATCCAGGTGAAGCCGTCCCCCAGGCCGGTGCGGACGACCAGCTCGGGGGCGAGCCGCTTGGCGGCCTCCGCCTCGCCGGTTTTCCATGTGCCCTTGATGAACTGGATCAGGAAGACGCGGAAGCCCTGCCCGACCGCCCGCATGGCGAGGCCGAAGGAAGAGGTGGATTTTCCTTTCCCGTCCCCGGTGTTCACCATGATCAGGCCGCGCGGCGGAGAAGCCATATCATCCCTGTGTTGGAAAGAGAAGAAGATACCGTCCGATGAAGAGCTTATTATAGAATACCTCCATCGGGCCAACGCTCTTTCCCCCCCCACCTTGAGGAGAGCCATGATTCCCTACGTTCCGAAAGATGCACTCGTTGATCGGGTGGCGATCATCACCGGCGCCGGCGCCGGCATCGGCCTGGCCACGGCCCGGGCCTTTCTCGCGGCGGGCGCCCGTGTCGTGATGACGGATGTGGACGGCCCGAGACTGAGCGCAGCGGTGTCTCCCCTGGAAGCCGGGGATCGGGTGGTTTGCCTGGAGGGCGATGTCAGCAAGGCAGGGGCGCCTGGGCGGGCCTTCGACGCGGCGGAAGAAAAATTCGGCGCGGTGGATATTCTCGTCAACAATGCGGGCATCATGGGGCCGGTCGCGCCCATCGAGAGCATGGACCCGGCCGGATGGCGCGAGACGCTGGAGGTGAACTTGACGGCCCCCTTTCTCTGGACGGCGGAGTTTCTGCGAAGGCTCCCGGCGGAGATCCCGGAGGATCGCAACGTTTGCGTCATTCACATTTCCTCTGTTTCGGGGAAAAAGCCGCTGGTGCATCGCGCCCCCTACTGTGCCGCCAAGGCGGGCATCATCGGCCTCACGCGCCAGATGGCGCTCGAACTCGGCCCGCGCGGCATCCGGGTGAACGCCATCTGTCCGGGGGCGGTTTCGGGCGAGCGCATCGAGCGCATCCTGAAGGGGAGGGCGGAGGCCTCGGGGAGAACGCTCGAGGAGGAGCGCGCCTATACCCTGGCGGAGACGCCGCTCGGCGCATTCATCGATCCGGCGGACATCGCCGCGGCGTCCGTTTTTCCCGCCTCCGACGCCGCCCGCCTCATCACCGGCGAGGATATGAACGTCAACGGCGGGCGGGTGATGTATTGAAGCGGGGCGGCCACGATGTATCTTTGGCGGCGTTTGATTGACGCATGTGGTTTTCGAATCGTATAACGGCGATGTTTTCTGACTCGACAGTGTTTTCCCGTACGAGAGGTTCAATTGAGCGCGAACGATGCGGCGGCTTCCTCCCCTGATTCTTCCTTGATCTCGGAAAAAATCCCCTGGGCTTCGATGGGGCTCTTGTTCGGGGCGCACTTCCTGGTGGACAGCCAGGTGAGTTTTCTCTCGCCGCTCCTTCCCCTGATTCAGGAAAAATTTCATTTGACCTTGGGCGGAGCCGGAGTGCTCGTCTATCTCATCTCTATCGCCAACGCGGGTGGGCAGCCGCTCACCGCCATTTTGGTGGATCGGTGGCCGCGCGCGCCCTGGCTGGTGGTGGGGCTGATCGGAAGCTCATTTTTCCTGACGGCGATGGGATGGCTCCCCTATTACGGGGCTTTGGTGGTGGCGGTACCGGTCGGCGGTTTTCTCGCAGGCCTCGCCCATCCGGATATGGCCTCGCGGGCCGGGGCGCTGAGCGCCAGGCACCGCGCGCTCTCGGTGAGTTTTTTTGTCTCGGGCGGCCGGCTCGGATTTTCGCTCGGTCCCCTGATCGCCATCTTTGTTGCCCAAAAATGGGGGATGGAGTGGCTCTGGGTGTATGTCGTGGTGAACGCCGTTGCGGTGTTCGGAATCATGAAAGGGCTGCCCAAGCCTGAGGTGAAAGAGGGGGCGACCCTCCTCAAGGGGCTTGGCCATGCGCTCTGGAAGGCCCGGAAGCCGGCGTCCCTCCTTTTGGGAGTGACCATCTGCCGGGCTATCGTGGCCATTAATGTGCAGGGTTTCCTGCCGACGCTTTATGTGGAGCGGGGATTGGGCCTTTGGAGCGGCGGCATCGCGAACAGCATCCTGCTTTTTTTCGGCATGGGCGGCGTCATGCTGGGCGGCGTCCTGGCCGATCGCTACGAAAAAAAGTCCATCATCAGTTTCGGCATCATGCTGGCTTTTTTCAGCATGATCGGATTTTTGTTGGTGCCCCCGGGCTGGGGGATGTTCGTGTTGTCGGCGTTGGGCGTGGGGATCTACATGCCGATGGGGGTGAGCATGGCCTTCGGGCAGGAGATCCTCCCGACCCATCGCGGCTTTGCGAGCGCGCTCACGCTGGGTGCCTCCTGGGGGATTGCCAGTTTTTCGGTCGTGCCCCTCGCGGTGCTCGCGGAGCGGGTGGGACTTTTCCAGGCCTTCTGGGCGCTGCCGGTTTCGCTGCTGCTGGCGTTCACCCTCTCGCGGTTTCTGCCCAAATCGGTGTAACGGGTTGTACGAAAAAAAACGGCTCCTCCCGGGGGAGAAGCCGTTTTGCGCCGGAAAGCGGTGCACCGAATCAGGCCGTTGCCGCGGCCCCGGCTTTTTTCTGCTCGGCGAGGAGATTGTCCAGAACCTTGTCGATGCGCGGCTGATCAGTCCAGGTCGCTTTGTAGGAAATTTTTCCTTCCTTGTCGATGACATAGACCATGTTCGGCATCCAGCCGAAAGCCTTGGCGACGGTCTCTTCGAGATCATCCACGAGAACGGGCACTTCCATCCCGAACGTTTCGACGAGCTCTTTCGCATAGCTGAGCTTGTGCTCGTAGGAGGTGTGCTGCTTGTATTTGCGGAAATATTTCCGCTCGCCCGCATGCGGTTCGCGGGAGTAGATGACATAAAAGTCAACGCCCTTGTCTTTGTAATTCTTGTAAAGCTCTTCCATGCCCGGCACCTGCCGGCGGTAGGGCGGTCAGGTGATGGCCCCGAACTCGAGAACGATGTTCCGCTGGCCGCGCAGGGTGGAAAGGTCGTGCTCCACGCCGTGGATGTCCTTCAGCTTCACTTCCGGCATGGGGTCGCCCGCGTGAACCTTGTCCTCAAACGCCTTGTGGCGGACTTTCCGGAAACCGCTGAGCTCGCGCTTGATGGTCCGGATGGGGTCGAGATACCACAGGCTCCACAGGCCCATGAAGGGGCCGGGGGGCCGGCTGATATACTCTTCCTTGCGCATAGGGTCGAATCCTCCAAAGGCCAAAAGGGAGACGGAAGTGTTCGGAACGTGTAATTTGGTGCGGGAGCCTCTTTTTGTCAAGGCCATTGCCGGATGCCGAAAAGAAGTGTCTTGTGACTTGGGGCATCTGGAAATAAAATGCTTTGAACCGGCGGAGTGCTCACGTTCTCCGGCCGCCGCGCTGCCGTTAGGAGGCCCAACCATGATCCGAAAGCTTTTCTTGTTCATTTCCAGTGTGATCGCGCTTGCCGCCTTTTCCGGGATGTTTCCGCTCCCATCGGTTGCGGGGCCGGCGGCGGCGCCGGGCCAAGAAAAAAGACAGCTCAGTCCGAAAGAACAGAAAGAGCTTGTTGGAAAGCAGCAGAAAATCGGGGAGGCGCAGCTGAAGGATGTCCAGCTGAAGATCCGGAACCTCCACAGACTGATCCAGGATGTGAACGACGACCTTGTCCTTCGCACTTCGAGTGGAGGGACCTACGAGCGAAAGCGCGCGCTCGAGAACCAGCTGCGGGACATCATCACGCTGTCCGCCCTGACGGCAGTGGCCATGGATGAAGCCCGCCGCCTGCGCCAGGAGATTGTTGAAATTCGCCAGGGCAGCCGCAGCGGTCCCCTCGATCCGAGACGGCTTCAACTCGTGAACTTCCTCGAAGCGCGCAGGCAGGAGTACGTCTTCTTCGCGACCCGGTAGCGCTATGATGCAACCGCCGTCGCGTCTGGTCTTTATCCGGCCTCTTTCTCGAAAACCGTCCAGCACACCTCCGCCGCCCGGCGGAACCCGAGACTCGTAAAGACTTTTTGCGAAGACACATTGCCGTCAACGATATAGCAGTACACCGCGCGCCCGCGCGCCCACTGGCGCTCGACGAGAGCGGAGACGACCCGCCGGGCGAGACTCCGGTTCCGGAACGGTTCCAGGGTGTGGAGCATGCCGATGGAGCCGTTGTCGTGGACGATCATGTAGGCGGCCAGCTCGCCCTCGATCCGCACGGCGGCGCTTGGGGCGGACCGGATCCGGCGGGCGCAGTAGGCGGGCGTTGCGCCGTAGAGATCGTGTTCCGCGAGGAGGGATGAATCCGCCTCCTGAAGCGTTTCGACGATGGGGCCTTCCTGAAAAGGGCGGAAGTCGGTTTCCGCAAGGGTGTAGAGGCCGCAGCGGGTTTCCCGCCGAACCGGACGGATGGCGGCGATCTCGTCGCGAAAGGCAAGGGAAAGGGCACTCAGCTTGATGAGCGGCTCATCGCCCGGGTCGGTGAGCCCGGCGCAGATGGCCTCGATCTCATCCAGATGCGTGATGAGTCTGTCCTTCTCTCCGATGGGTGCGAGCCAGCCCTTGCCCTGGTGCAGCGCCAGGCGGGGGGATCGCGGATCATCCGCCCAGATCGGGACGCCCCTCTCGTTTTCGAAAATTGCGCCCTCGAAACGAAGGCTGAGCGGGCGGGATTTCTTCAGAAGGGGGGCAAGCGCCCCGTCTGCGGGGTTTTTCAAGAGGGCGAGCGGCACGACCAACTCCCTGTTTCGGGCCGGAACGAATCTTGCGAGAGTGCGTCCTCGAAATTTCGGCCATCAATCCGTAAAGCGGTAGCGGATGAGCGTCCCGATGGCTTTCAGGCCGTCTCGCCAGGTGATCTTTTTGCCCTCTTCGTAGGAGCGCCCGTAGTAGGAGATGGGCAGTTCATAGACCCGCCATTTTTTTGCCTTGAAAATCTTCGCCGTCAGTTCGGGTTCGACATCGAAACCCCGCGAGCGGATGGTGATGTTTTCCACCACCTCTCGGCGGAACATCTTGTAGCAGGTCTCCATGTCCGTCAGCGTGCTGTTGAAGAGAACATTCGTGAGAAAGGTCAGGAAACGGTTGCCCGTTTTGTGCCAGAACATGTGAATGCGCTGGGGCTTTCCGCCGAATCTTGTCCCGTAGACGACATCGGCCACGCCCTTTTTGATGGGGCCGTAAAGCTCGGGCAACTCAAGGGGGTCGTACTCCAGATCGGCGTCCTGAACGACCATCACCTCGCCCCGCGCCGCCGCGAAGCCGGTGGAAAGCGCGCCGCCCTTCCCCTGGTTCTCGACGTGATAGATGACCCGGATGCCGGTTTTTTCGATTTCGGCCAGAATCTCGCGCGTGCCGTCCGTGCTCCCATCGTCCACGATGATCAGCTCAAGCGGCAGGGGTACTTTCAGGACCAGCGCCACAATCTCGCGAATGGTCTGCCGCTCGTTGTAGCAGGGCATGATGACGCTCAGGAGCGGCCGCGCGGGGGAGTTCTCTTCCATGAAGACCTCGGAGGCAAAAGAAGAAATTTCGGAGCGAAGCTTACATGGTGTCCATGGGGGAGGCAACGCGGCGTGCCGCCGCGGGTTTCTCCTTGGCAAAGCCAAGCCCCTATGCCAGAATCGGCGTCATCTGAAATGCTATCTTTTCAAGTTTCGCCATTGGCGCACAGGCCATGGCTATTTCGAAAGGAGGTCGCCGTGCCGCGATACATTGATATCAGCTGCGAGATTCGGAGCGGGGTGCCGATTCCGCCGGGTGTCCCGCAAAAAGTGAAGCACACGACCGGCTACCGCGGCCCCGACTCCCACCACTGGCAGGCCACCTGGCTGGAGATGAGCGCCCACACCGGCTCCCACGTGGACAGCACCAAGCATGTGGTCAAGGACGGCCCCAACATCGGGGAGGTGGATTTCCACCGCTACATGGGCGAGGCCGTCATACTCGATCTGATCCACATGGGGAAGCCGAACGCTGTGCTAAAGGCCGAGCATTTCAAGGGCATGGAAGCGAAGTGCCGCCCGGGCGACATCATCGTCGTCCGTACCGATTGGGGCCACAAGATGTTCGGGAAGATGGAGTACTATACCGAGTCTCCCTACATGGACACTTCCGCCGCCCAGTGGCTCGTCGATCGGAAGCCCAAGGCCATCGCCTTCGACTTTTTCGAGGAATACGACGCCCGGCGGACCGATTTCGACTCGACCGAATTTTATGTCCACCACATCATGCTGGGGGCCGATGTCGTTCTCATCGAGGGACTGGACAACCTTGGGGCCATCGGGCAAGAGCGTTTCTTCATGATGGCGCTTCCCATCAAAATCATGGACGCCGAGGCTTCCCCCGTCCGGGCCATCGCCGTCGTGGAGGACGAGTAAACCATGACCTCCCCCGTTCTGGAGCGCATGCGCGCGCTCTGCGCGCTTCCCGGCCCGCCGGGAAGAGAGGACGCGGTGCGTGGTGCCCTCGTCGAGATGCTCCGCGGCGAGGCGGATGTGCTTCGCGAGGACGGCTTCGGCAACCTCATCGCCCAGAAAAACTTGTATGACGGCGTTCCCCACGTCCTGGTGGAATGCCACATGGACGAGGTGGGTGTTGTCGTGACAGGGGTCGAACCCGGCGGCGCGATTCGCTTCGACAAGGTCGGTTTGGTGGCGAATGCCGTTTTCCCGGGCCGTGAAGTAGAGCTTCTCGCCGAGGACGGAACCCTGATTCGTGGGGTGGTCAATATCCGCTCCGGCCACCTTCAGGCCCTTCAGGG
The DNA here is from genome assembly GCA_027622355.1 of bacterium. Lineage (NCBI taxonomy): Bacteria > bacterium. Next base: position 14,831 of record JAQBZT010000028.1, read on the forward strand.
CCAGGAGCATCCCACGCCCGCCCAGATGTGGATCGATCTCGGTAATATGGACGGCGCGGCGGTCCGGCTTCTCGGGATTGGTCCTGGAACTCCCGGGGTCTTTTGCGGCTCCTTCGAGCCCCTCGGCGGGGGTGCCTGGAAGTCCAAGGCGGTGGACAACCGCTCGGGCTGCGCGCTGGCGGTGGAGGCCGTGCTGCGGGCGGGTGAGCTCGGAAACCGTCTCAAGCTCTCGGCCGCGTTTTGCGCCCAGGAGGAGATCGGCGCGCGCGGGGCGTCGGTGCTCTCGGTCACGGCCACCTGCGGCGGGAAGCCGCCGGACTTTGCCGTCGTTATCGATACGGTTCAGGCCGAGGGCCCCGAAGGGGTCGCCGACGCGATGGGGGTGCGGCTCGGGGCGGGGCCCGTTCTGCGCCGGTATGATCATGAACGCGGTATTCCGGAGAGTTTGCACGGTCACATCCCTCCGCATGAGTTGGTCACTTGGGTCAAGGAGGCGGCGAAGGAAGCGGGCGTTCCTCTTCAGGAGGATGCTGTCATTGGCACCTTCACTGACGCCTCTACCTTGAGCCGCTCGGTCCCCGGCGGGATGCCGGTGGTGAACCTCAACCTTCCCCGGCGGTATTCGCACAGCCCGGTGGAGATTTTCCTCGAATCGGACCTCGACCAGATGGCGGCCCTGCTGGGGGCGCTGCTCGGGGCCGCGGCCGAGGGAAATATCCCGCAGAAGCAGAAGGACTATCTGAAGTAGCGCCATCCCGCTCCGGGCGTTATTCTCTTTGCCCCGTTCGGAAAATAATTTTCGGTAGTGGGCCCGTTTGCACAATGGACCCTTGGTGTCATTCCGAAGGAGCGCAGGGGCCCCAAGCGAACGGGTTCGCTTGGGGCCCGCAGCGACGGAGGAATCTGCTGTGGAAAAGCGGATTCCT
>JAQBZT010000029.1 GCA_027622355.1 bacterium
GGGCGGCGGAACCGATCCGCGCGCTGGGCGGTGAGGTCCGCACCGGAGTCGCCGTGCGGGAGATTCTCATCGAGAACAGGGAAGTTGTGGGCGTCCGTCTTTCGGATGGGGAGTGCCTGAAGGCGGAGGCGGTGGTATCCGCCCTGCCTCCTCACCGGCTCTACAGCATAATTCCGGCGGACATCCGCCATCTGCCGCCCTGGGCCGGGCTCTCCCGGCTGGAGGCCGCCCCCATTGCCACGGCCTACATCCGGCTGGCGGAGGCGGTGCCGGGAGAGGTTTTCGAGGCGCTTCTGGATGCGCCCTGGGAGTGGCTCTTCCGACCGCGGGCGGGCGCGGAGCGAGATGGTGGCTTCATCGCCCTTCTGGCGGAGGGGGGGGATTCTATCGCGGCGGCCACTCGCGGCGAGTTGGAGGTCTCCGCCCGCGAAACGGCGGCGCGCTTTTTTCCGGGCAACGGAATTCGGGAAATCCGGATCGTTCGCGAAAGGCGTGCGACATGGGCGAACAGCGTGGATGAGCAAAGATGGCGGCCCGGCACGGCCACCCCTATCGAAAACCTTTATCTCGCAGGAGATTGGACGGCGACAGGCTTGCCCGCCACCGTGGAAGGGGCGGTCCGAAGCGGCTTTTCCGCAGCCCGAGAGGTTCTTTCCGTAGCGGAAAATGCCTAAAACGGGACCTTTTTTCTACGCTTCTTCGCTTGCGCTCTCGGCCTCACCCGCAGGGGCTTCGGCCTCGTCCGCAGGGGCCTCGCTTGCAGGAACTTCGGCTTCGCTGGCGCCGCCGGCTTTCATCACCTTGTCCGCCTGCAGACCCTTCGGGCCCTGAACGACTTCAAAAATCACGCGTTCACCCTCTTTCAGTGACTTGAAGCCTTCCTGCTGGATGGCCGAGAAATGCACGAAGATATCTCCGCCGTCCTCCTGCTCGATAAACCCGTAGCCTTTGGCATCACTGAACCACTTCACAGTTCCGGTCGGCACGCCCCCACCTCCACGCAAAATGCAACTGAACAACCGCCCGCCGAGAGCCGGGCCCGCTATATATGGATGAGCATAAGTATAGCCCAAATAAGGGATTCAATAAAATTGTCAGGATTAAGCGTTTAATGTCAAGTCTTTAGTTTTGGGTCTCTAGTCCGCCCGGACGTCCCCAGCGGCGAGGTAGCCGTCTGGATTAATGCGGGCGTCGATAAGCCAAGGTTTTCCGGAGTTAAATGCCGCAGCGAGCGCCCCGGCGAGCGCCGCCTCGGAGTCGGCCCGCGCTCCCTCGAACCCGAGTCCCTTCGCCACCGAAACATAGTCCGTGTCGTTGAAACGGGTGCCGCGCCGCTGGAAGTTCCGCGTGTCCTGTTTGATCTTGATGAGGTTGAGAAAGCCGTCGTTGAAGATCACCACCACGATCGGAAGGTTCTCGCGGGCCGCCACCTCCAGATCGCCGATCCGCATGAGAAAGCCCCCGCCCCCCGTCAGGCACAACACCGGGGCGGCGGGCTCGACCAGTTTGGCGGCCAATGCGGCCGGGAGCGCGACCGCCATCGAACCGAGGCCGCTTGAGGTCAGATACCCCCGCGGGCGGCGCGTTTCCCACAAGTCGCTCGCCAGCACCTTATGGCTTCCCGCATCCGCCGTCATGATGCCCGCATCGGGGAGATGCTCCCGCGCGATGCGGATCACCGCCCCCGGCATCAGGCCCTCCCCGCCGGGATACAGGCCGCGCCGCCGCATGTTGCGGTAGGATTCCATGTCCTCGCCGCTCCACCCCGCAGAGGGAGAAACCGCGTCGGCCAGCGCCGAAAGACTGTCCGCCAAATCGGCCACCACCTCCACCTCGGGGCGGATGACATCGTCTTTGTGCGGCACCTCGTCAATGAGGACGACCCGCTGGGGGTAGTTCCAGTCCGGTTTGAAAAGCTCGACGATGTCGAAGCCGACGACCACCAGCAGATCGGCTTTTTCCAGTATCTCCTTTTCCGATTCCGCGCCACGGAAGGTGCCCATCGCCAGCGGATGGTTTTCCGGAATTGTTCCCTTGGCGGCGAGGGAGGCGAAAACGGGCACCCCCAAGCGCTCGGCGAAGGCCAGGAAGGCCCGCTCGGCCGTATCCCCCGCCCGGTTCACCTGAAGGCCGACGATGACGGCGGGCCGCTCGGCGCGGGCGATCGCATCCGCGGCGGCCATCAGGCCGGGATGATCGCTTCCGGTGCGGGCGAGGTAGCGCAGGGGTTTTCCCTCGGGCGGGAAGCTCTCCTCCGGGGCATCGGCGCACATCACATCGTAGGGCAGGTCGATGTGTACGGGGCCGGGCCGCCCCTTCATCGCCAGCGAGATGGCGCGGCGCATCGTGGTGGCGGCCGATCCGGCCGAGAGACGGAAGGTTCCCTTCGTGACCGGGCGGTAGAGCTGATCCTGGTCCAGGCGCTGCCGCAGGTGTTTCTCAAACTGGCGGTCGGAATAGCGGTCGGTGAGAATCAGGCTCGGTGCGCGTTCGAGCCAGTTGTGCGCGGTGCCGTGGACGGCCGCCACGGCACCGGGGCCGACCCCTGTGCTGCAGACGCCGGGGCGATTCCGCAGAATTCCGTAGGTGCCCGCCATCACGGCCGCGCTGGACTCGTTGCTGCAGAGGATGTAGCGGATTCCCCGCCGGGCGGCGGCCTCGATGAGTTCCACCGAGCTCAGGCTTCCGGGCACCCCGAAAATGTACTCGATTTCAGCGTCCGCGAGCGCGGCGGCCACCACATCGGCGTAAGTGGGCATATTGGTCACCTTTCCATCGGCATCTGCCGAAGCGGGAGATGGACGGCCGGGGCGATTGAGCAATTTGGAGAGTGATTCTAACATAGGACCTTCGGTATCCTGCTGGTTCGCTCGGCGATTTTCCGCGCTCATGCCGGAGAAGGAGGAAGAGGTGGAGCTCAACGATTCCCAGATTGAGGCCTTCTGCACCCTCCTCGACGAAGAATCCCCGGACGTGGCAGAGGCGCTGGAGAATCAGGTTTCCTCTTTTTCCGACACCGATCGGTGGCGCGTTCTCGAGCGTCTTCGGAGGGGAGGAAAGACGCCCTATTTTCTCCCGCGCTCGCTGCTCCTGCTCCATTTCATGGAGCTGGAGCGGCGATTCACCGAATGGGGCGGCGGGGAGAGTGAATCGCTCGACCTCGAGGAGGGCGCGCTGCTGATCGCCTCCTTCGGCGCGCCTCTCCAGGAGGTGCGGCGCTGCTCCTTCGCCCTCGATACGATGGCGCAGGCCATCGAGGGAGCGGTGCGGAGCGTGTCATCCCCCGAGGAGAAGCTCGGGAAGCTGGCGGACTATCTCCACCGGGAACTCGGCCTCGACGGCGACCGGGAGAACTACTACAACCCGGAAAACAGCTATCTTCACAGCGTCATCGAGCGCCGCCGCGGCATTCCCATCACCCTCTCGGCCATCTACATCCTGATGGGCCGCCGGCTGGATCTTCCGATCCAGGGGGTGGGCATGCCGGGGCATTTCGTCGTCAAATACGATGCGCCGGATGGTCCGATCTTTCTCAACCCCTACGAGCGGGGCCGCGTCATGACAGTGGCCGACTGCGCGGCGACGGTCCGCGCTCTGGGCTATCATTTTGATACCCGGTTTTTGAGTGAAACCCCGGCGCGGCTGATCGTCGAGCGGATGCTGAACAACCTGATCGGCATCTTTCAGCGCGAGGGGGACGAAATGCGGGCGCGGCAGCTGGCCCGCTACCGCGAAGTGATACACGCCGGGTGATCCGGCGAATGTGAATATTTCCGGGCACGATTCTTTCCAGGAGGTAGGCGGGATGGCGGAGCAGAAGGTGAATCTCAATAAATTCAGCCGGCGGGTGACGGAGCCGCCCTCCCAGGCTGCCTCCCAGGCCATGCTGTACGGGGCCGGGCTCGACGAGCAGGACATGAAAAACCCCCAGGTGGGGATCGCGAGCATGTGGTGGGAGGGGAACTCCTGCAACTTCCACCTGAACGATCTGGCCAAGCTCGTCAAGGAGAGCGTGAACGCCGACAAGAACATGGTGGGCCTGATCTTCAATACCATCGGGGTGAGCGACGGGATTTCGATGGGCACCGAGGGGATGAAGTACTCCCTCCAGTCCCGCGAGATCATCGCCGATTCGATCGAAACCGTCGTCCAGGCCCAGTGGTACGACGCGCTGGTCACCATCCCCGGCTGCGACAAGAACATGCCGGGCTCCCTCATCGCCATGGCCCGTCTGAACCGCCCGAGCCTGATGGTCTACGGGGGTACCATCAGCCCCGGCTTTCTCAACGGCGACAAGATCGATGTCGTCTCGGCCTTCCAGGCGTATGGCGAGTTCTTCAGCGACAAGATCGGCGAGGAGAAGCTTCAGAGCATCATCCGCCACGCCTGTCCGGGGGCGGGGGCGTGCGGCGGCATGTACACCGCCAACACCATGTCCTCCTCCATCGAGACGCTGGGGATGAGCCTTCCCTACAGTTCATCGAACCCGGCGACGAGCCGGGAGAAGCGCGAGGAGTGCCTCAGCGTGGGCAAGGCGATCTACAACCTGCTCGAAAACGATATCAAGCCCTCGGACATCATGACGAAGGAAGCCTTCGAGAACGCCATCACCATCGTCATGGCGCTGGGGGGCTCCACCAACGCCGTCATGCACTACATCGCCATCGCCAAGGCCGTTGAGGTGGACATCCGGCTCGATGATTTTCAGCGGATCAGCGATCGCACCCCCTACATCGCCGACCTGAAGCCGAGCGGGCAGTTTGTGATGGAGGACCTTCACAATGCGGGCGGCGTGCCGGGGGTGCAGAAGATGCTGCTCGAGGCGGGTTTGCTCCACGGGGATTGCCTGACTGTGACCGGAAAGACGCTGGCCGAGAACCTGGAGGGCATCCCCGGCCTGAAGGCGGGGCAGAAGGTCATCGTCCCGGTATCGGACCCGATCAAAAAGACAGGGCACCTTCAAATTCTCTACGGGAACCTCTCTCCCGAGGGCGCGGTGGCCAAGATCACCGGAAAAGAAGGCATGCGCTTCGAGGGCCCCGCCCGGGTGTACGACACCGAGGAGGAGACCCTGAAGGGCCTTGAGCGCGGCGAGATCCGTAAGGGGGACGTGATCGTCATCCGCTACGAGGGCCCCAAGGGCGGACCCGGGATGCGGGAGCTGCTCACCGTCACCTCGGCCATCATGGGCATGGGTCTCGGAAAAGATGTGGCGTTGATCACCGACGGGCGCTTCTCCGGAGGAACCCACGGCTTTGTCGTGGGCCACGTCACCCCTGAGGCACAGACCGGCGGCCTGATCGCGTTCCTGAAGGACGGAGATCGCATCACCATCGATGCGGTGAAGCGCGTGCTTGAGACCGATTTGTCCGACGCCGAGATCGAAGCGAGAAGAAAGAGCTGGACGCCGCCGCCGCTTCGGGCCAAGAGGGGCACGCTCCTCAAGTATGCGAAGTGCGTCTCCTCGGCCTCGGAGGGCTGCGTGACGGACGAGTTCTAGGGGGGCGGGGGGGCTCCGCCGCTCTTTCCCTCATGCGGCATTTTCAGGCCGGGCGGCGCAATGCGCCCCCGGATAAGGATTTCCCTTCGGAATACATCGGGAATCACTTTTCCCGACCGGGGCGGGCGATGTCCCGTCGTGCACTTGCGCCAGGGGCCGGGCCGCCGCTCTCCCTTGGGAGGGAACGAGCACGGATCCAGCGGGTCCGAGCCGAGGGCGACCTCGATGCCGTCCGTGTAGCCGTCGCCGTCGGTGTCCGGGTTGTGCGGGTCCGTCCGCAGGAACTTCACCTCTTCCCCGTCTCTGAGCAGATCACCGTCCCCGTCGTACTTCAGGGGGTTGGTGCGGTAGCGCAGGACCTCCTCGCCGTCCGTCAGCCCGTCCCCGTCGGTGTCCGCTTTTTGCGGGTTCGTGTTGTGGATTCTCACCTCGGCGAGATCGGTCAGCCCGTCCCCGTCGCTGTCCACGCACTGGTTGTTTTGCCGCTGGGTCTGGGCCGCCTTCAGCGCGCGCCTTGCGCGGGTGATGAAGCGCGTCAGCTGGGCCAGATCGGGCGTATCTTTCTCCTGGAGAGTCTGGTACGTGGCGAAGCGGGCGATGGCGAAGGGGGTCGGCGCGCAAAGTTCAATATTTCCCTTGCCGTCCTCGGCGTCGAAATCCTTGACGAGGCGGTCGAATTCCTTGTGGATGGATTCGCGGAGTATGGCGACGGCATCCGGGTGCGGGCCTCTGAGCGAAAATCCTCCGGCGCATCCGGCTGTGAGGAGAACAAGAGTAATGGCCCAGCGGGACACGAGGCGGAGCTCCCTCGTTAGAGGCGGTAGGGTTGAATCCTCCATTTTCACGGGTACCATATCATCAACCTGCCGGGCGTTGCGCGGCCCGGCGCGCACCCTCTTTTTTGCCGGAGCATATTTTTTCGGATAGGGCATGGAAAATCAGGAAACATTAGAGCAGGCGGCGGAATGGCTCCGCGCCTCGCGGATGACGGTTTGCCTGACCGGCGCCGGGATCAGCACCGAGAGCGGGATACCGGATTTCCGATCGCGGGGCGGCATCTGGGAGCGGTTCGACCCCCGTGACTTCGACATCCGCAGATGGAGCGGATCCGAGGAAGTGCGCGCGCGCTACTGGAAGATGGCGCGCGAGGGGTATCCGCACGTGAAAAACGCCGCCCCCTCGGCGGGGCACGGGGCGCTTGCCCGTCTTGCACGCGAGGGCGAACTCTCCCTTCTCATTACCCAGAACACCGACGGCCTGCACCAGAAGGCGGGACATCGCCTGGAGCGGGTGGTGGAGCTTCACGGGACGAGCCATGTGTGCATCTGTCTCGGCTGCGGGGAGCGGGTGCCGCGCGAGGCGGTGCAGGCGCGCGTCGAGGCGGGAGAAATCATCCCGCTGTGCGATGGGTGCGGCGGGCTACTGAAGCCGGATGCGGTATTTTTCGGCGAGGGGATCGCAGCGGATCGCCTGAGCCGCTCCGTGGCCGGGGCCGAGGCGGCCGAAGTGTTTCTCGTCGTGGGCTCCTCCCTCAAGGTGCGCCCGGCGGCGGCCCTCCCCGAGCGGGCGCTCCAGCGGGGAGCGCGGCTCATCATCGTCAACGAGAGCCCGACCCGGCTCGATGCCCGGGCCGGCGCGGTTCTTCGCGGTAAATCGGGCGAAATTCTGCCCGATCTGGTTGCGGGTGCCCTGGCGTAGGGCCTCCCCCCCGCCTGTGGAAGGCCTCCTCCGGCCCGCTCTCGCGCTGGTTGCGCCGCCCTCTCCTGTGGTAGCTTGTGACCTCTCCTGAAAGGGTACTCGCGACAAATCAGACGAAGGGGAAGCGAATGGGCAGCCGCATTACGCCCGAGGTGGCGGCGCTTGAGGGAAAAACCCACGGGCCGTTCCGGGTCCGCGTGGAGGCGGGCGCCATCCGGAAATTCGCCGACGCCATCGGCGATCCGAATCCCGCCTACCGGGGCGAGAACCCGGTAGCGCCGCCGACGTTTCCCACCACCTTTCGCTCCGAGGACCCGTATCCGGATGTGCCCGAAGGTTTTGGCGACGTGGGGCTTCATGCCTCTCAGTGCTATGAGTTCGAGCGCCCCCTCCGGGCGGGCGATGAGCTGGACGTGTCCTTCACCGTGAAGCGTGTCTACGAGAAAGGCGGCAGCTCGGGCGATCTCGTTTTCCTCGAGCGTGAGTATGACATTCGCGACGCCCGCAGCGGGGAAAAGATCGGCGGGGGACAGTGGGTCAGTCTCCGCCGCTTCAACAAGTAGGAGGAAAGTTTGAGTTACGCAGCCGGAGATGCGCTCCCTGATCTCGTGAAGGATCCGATCGGCAGGGTACAGCTGGTCAAGTACGCCGGCGCGAGCGGAGATTTCAATCCGCTGCACTTTGACGACTCGGTGGCGCAGGAGAGGGGACTCGATCAGGTCATCGCCCACGGGATGCTCTCGATGGCGTTTCTGGGCCAGGCCGCCGAGTCGGCCTTCGGCGCGGGCAGCATCCGGAAGTTGGAGGTGAACTTCCGCGGCATGGTACGTCTCGGCGATGTGATCACTTGCCGGGGCGAGGTGACCGAGGTGCGCGAGCAGGGGGGAAGGCGGCTCGCCGTCTGCGCCCTCGAGGCCGTGAACCAGGAAGGGGCGCCGGTCACCAAGGGGACGGCGGAAGCCTGGCTAACTGATTGATAGATAATACTTTTTAATTTTTTCCTTATCGGATAAAGGGGAGAACATTGGCGACACATGAGTTGAACACAACGAGGGATACGGTGCACTGGGGCTACTACGATGCTTCGCAGGAGCCAGTCCTGCGGGTAGCCTCGGGGGACACCCTGGTTCTTCATTCTGAATCCGGGAGGGCGGACATCCTCGATGAGCTCGGCGATCGCGTCTCGCCCGAGCTGCGGGATATTCTGGCGAATGCGGAGAAGGGCCCCGGTGCGCACATCATGACGGGTCCGGTCTATGTGGAGGGCGCCGAGCCGGGCGATGTGCTCGAGGTGCGGATCAAGGAGATCGAGCCGCGCTACGACTGGGGCTACAACGGTTTCCTGCCGCTGGCGGGCGGGCTGCCCGAGGATTTTCCCTACTCGCGCGTGGTGGTGGTGAACGTCGATCTCGACAAGCGCGTCGGCGACTGGGGCGCCGGGGTGCAGGTTCCGCTCGCGCCCTTTTTCGGCAACTTCGGCGTGGCGCCCCCGCCGGGGATGGGCCGCATCGCCACCATCCCGCCCGGTGAGTGGGGAGCGAACATGGACATCAAGGAACTGACGGCGGGCACGACGGTCTACTTCCCCGTCTTCAACAAGGGGGCGCTCTTCTCGGCGGGCGACGGCCACGGCTGCCAGGGAGACGGTGAGGCGAACATCAACGGCATCGAGATGGGGCTGAAGGGCACCTTCGAGCTCATCGTGCGAAAGGACATGAAGCTGAAATCCCCGCGGGCCGAGTCGCCGACCCATCACATTCTGATGGGGTTCGACCCTATCCTGGACAACGCGGCCAAGATAGCTCTCCGGCAAACTATTGATTTTCTTGGAGAAATCAAGGGAATGAGCCGGGATGACGCTTATATTCTCTGCAGCCTTGCGGTGGATCTGCGCATCTCCCAGATCGTGAACCAGGTGAAGGGGGTTCACGCCATGCTGCCGAAAGCGATTCTCGGCTAGAAATATTTCCTGTGTGGAAGGAGTCCACCCATGGCGCACCATGAATTGATTGCCTCGAAGGATACGGTTCACTGGGGCTATTACGACGCAAAAATCCCGCCGATCCTGGAAATCGAGTCGGGCGACACGGTGCGGTTCCACATCGAGTCGGGGTGGGCGGAGGCCCGGGAAACTTACGGCCACCGCGTCTCGCAGGCGCTGAGCGACATCTTCGAGAACTGCCGCCGGGGCGGCGGCGGGCACATCCTTGTCGGGCCGATTGCCGTCAAGGGCGCCATGCCGGGCGATGTGCTCGAGGTGCGGATCAAGGAGGTCGAGCCGCGCTACGACTGGGGCTACAACTCCTTCAATCCGCTGAAGGGCGGGGTGCCGGAGGATTTCCCCTACAGCCGGACCGTCATCGTGAACGTGGACAAGAAAGCCGGGGTGGGCGACTGGGGCGCGGGGGTGAAGGTGCCGCTCCGGCCGTTCTTCGGGCACCTGGGCGTCGCGCCGCCGCCCGCGATGGGCGAGCTGCCGAGCATTCCGCCCGGCATCTGGGGCGGCAACCTGGACAACAAAGAACTGATTGCCGGATCGACGGTCTATTTGCCCGTCCACAACGCCGGCGCGCAGTTCTCCGCCGGGGATGGGCACGGCTGCCAGGGGGACGGAGAAGCCTGCGTCTCCGCCCTCGAGACGGCGCTGATCGGCACCTTCGAGATCGTCTTGCGGAAAGACATGCGAATCGAGGTGCCGCGTGCCGAGACGGACACCCACTACATCACGATGGGCTTCGACCCCGTCCTCGACAGCGCCGTGAAGATGGCGCTCCGCGAGGCGATCAAGTTCATCCATGAAGAGAAGGGGCTGAGCCGGGAAGACGCCTACTCGCTTTGCAGCCTGGCGGTCGATCTGCGCGTGACCCAGATCGTGAACGGCATCAAGGGCGCCCACGCCATGATCCCGAAAGTGGTTTTTGTCTGAGAATTTTCTCAAAAATTTTTTCTGCCGGAGAGAAGGGGAGAAGGTGAGCGCAGCGAGAGGGAAAAGAGAACCCATCGGCCTGGCCATCATCGGCTGCGGGACCATCGGAAGAATTCGCGGAGAGTTCGCCCGCGACTATCCCGGGTTCGAGTGGCTGGGGCTCTGCGACATCAAGGAAGATCTAGGGAAAAAGCTTGCGGCGGACTGCGAGGCGGATTTTTTCACCACCGACTACAAGGAGCTGATCAACCGCTCCGAGGTCAACGCGGTGATCGTGGCGACCGAGGAGAGCGCACACGTCGGCCCCATCATGGCGGCGGTGGAGAAGGGCTATCCGCTCTTCATCGAAAAGCCGCTGGCGACGAACGCGGTCGAATCCGCCCAGGTTCTCAAGGCCATCGAGGACGCGGGGGTGGACGCCGTGGTGGGCTACACCCAGAGGTTCCGCCGCCGGTTTCTCGTGGTGAAGGAAAAGGTGCGCAACGGGGAGCTCGGCGAGGTGACCACCGTGACCACCCGGGCGTTCATGAACCGGCTGGTGCCCATCGCCACGGTCGCCAAGACCGAATATCGCCACCGCCTGACCCCGATGGTGGTCTCCGGCACCCACAGCCTGGACGCCTCCATGTGGTTTCTCGAAGGGAAAACCCCGGTCGAGGTCTACGCCCGCTCCGTGGACAAGGCCCTCGGCGCCTCCTACGGCACGAAGGACGCCAATCTGGGCATCTTCACCTTCGATGACGACACCATCTGGAGCATGTCCATCAGCTGGGCGCTGCCGGTGGTCTGGCCGGGCTCGGTCTACGGCCTCGAGATCGGCATCGTCGGCACCGAAGGGGTGATCACGATCGACGATACCCACCGCGATCTGGTGCTTGCGACCGAAAAGCCCCAGCCGGCGGGCTACACCCCCGACGTGAAGCGGAACGTGGACTTTCTGACCAGCTACCCGCCCGGCGACATCGCCTTCGGGCAGCTCTGGGGTCCGATGCGGGAGGAGACGAACGCCTGGTTCAACCGCATCTACACCGGCCTCGAAACGCCACACGCGACGGCGGCCGACGGCCACCGCAACCTCCTGATGACGATGGCGATGGACCTCTCCGCCAAGCGGAAAAAGCCCGTTGCTCTGCCGGTCGATCCGGAAGAGCTGGAGGCAGAACTCTAGCGCCGGATGATTCCACTGCGCAAAGGAGAAACACCCTCATGCGATTGAAAGGAAAGTCAGCCGTTGTGACGGGCTCGGCCCAGGGAATCGGAAGGGCCGTGGTGGAGGCGTTCGCCCGCGAGGGCGGGCGCGTGATTGCGGTGGACCTCAACGAGGAAGGAGGCGAGGAGACCGCGAAGCGCGTCCGCGATGCGGGCGGCGAGGCGTTTTTCTTCCGGGCCGATGTGAGCCGGCTCTCCGATGTGGAGGCCGCCCTCGACGCCTGCGAGCAGCATTTTGGGCCGGTGGACATCATGGTGAACAACGCGGGCATCGTGCGGGCCGCCATGGTCCACAAGATGACGGAGCAGCAGTTCGACGAGGTGATCGCGGTCCACCTGAAGGGCACCTGGGTGGGCATCCACGCGGCCTCGAAGCGGATGATCGAGCGCAAGTCGGGCCGGATCATCAACGTGACTTCCGGCGCGGGCCTGCGGGGCACCATCGGGCAGATCAACTACTCGGCCGCGAAGATGGGCATCGTGGGCGCGACCAAGAGCGCCGCCCGGGAGCTGGGCCGCTACGCCATTACGGTGAACTGCATCTCCCCGGCGGCGATCACCCCCATGACCGAGACGATACGGACGGACGAGCGGTTCGAGTCGAAGTACATGGAGCGCATCTGTCTGGGGAGATGGGGAGAGCCCGAGGAGATGGCGGCAGGGTTTGTCTTTCTCGCCTCGGACGAGGCCAGCTACGTGACCGGCGTTGTGCTCCGGATTGACGGAGGCCTCGGGATATAGAAATACCGGCTTGGACGAGTCGGCGAAGGGCATCCCAAGGCCCCCGGAATCCGGAATGATGTTCCTTTAGGCGTTCATGCCCGCGGCAATGGCCTCACCCAGGCGCTCCTCGACGATCTCCACAAGTTTTTCGTGAAATCCCAGGTGCGGGCCGAGGACGATCTCCCGACCGGGGTGGCGCTGGCGGCCTTCTTCGACGAAGCGCGGCATGTCCTTCAGTACATGGTTTCCCAGATGGAGAAAGTAGGGCAGCAGAACGATCTGCTGCGCTCCCGCCGCGGCGCAAATGTCGATGCCCTCGGGGATCGAAGGGGCGTTGATCTCGAGAAAGGCCGCTTCGATCATCCAGCCGGGATACGCGGCCCGAAGCCGCTCCACGACCTCGTACATCCCTTCGTTCGCTTCCTCGGCCCGGCTGCCGTGGCCGAGGATCAGGACGGCGGTTTCTTCGGCCGCCTTTCCGTTTAGACCATGCACTCGCCTTCTCCCCGTTCAAGCTTGTAGACCGTCTTGCGGTCCCAGTCGTAGAACATGTCCTCATCGTTGAACTGTCCGGGACGGTGCAGGTCCGCGAGCAGCGTCTCGAACGCTTCGGGGCCGACGCGGTCGTAAAACTCATTGAAGCGCTCTTCCACCGAATGCTTCTCCGCGTAGAAGGTGAGAATGCGCCTCAGCGCCTCGGGGGCCTTCTTTGCCGGGATGCGGAGCTGGGTCCGGTCGCCGATGCGCGTGTTGCCGCCGGTATTCTCGTAGCATCCCCCGAGGAAGAGCTCGTAGGCGGGTATCTGCTTGCCGTCCGCCTTGAGCGTCCCGCCGTGGAAGCCGATGTTGGCGATGTGGTGCTGTCCGCAGGAGTTGGGGCAGCCGCTCATCTTGATGTGAATCTCCCGCACGAGCGGGTCCTCGATGTTCATCTCCTCGATGGTCTCGCCCAGGGCCCTCCCCAGCCCCATGGAGGAGGTGATGCCGAGCTTGCAGGAGTCCGTTCCCGGGCAGGAGACGATGTCGCTGATCTCGCGGGCGCCGGCCGCGGCCAGCCCCGCCTTGTCGAGCTCCCTCCAGAGGCGCGGAAGGTCCGCCTCGCGCACCCAGCGGAGGATGATGTTCTGCTCAAAGCTCGCGCGGGCGCGCCCTCTCGCGAACCGGCGGGTGAGATTGGCCAGGATGGGGAACTGCTCGGCGCTGATGTCGCCGAGGGGCAGCTTCACCTCGACGGCGTAGTAGCCTTCCTGCCGCTGGGCGGTCGCGTTCGCGGTGCGCCAGGCGGAGAAGGCCGCCGAGTCGCCGTTCAGCTCCAGCGCCGTGCCGTTCGTACCGTTCGTGCCGGCGTCCGGGTAGAAGGCGTTTGCCTCCTCGTCGTCCTCCCACAGGTAGGAGGCGAGGTCGATCGGCTCTTTCGCCCAATCCTGCTTGAGTTCCTCCTCCACCCGCTCGCGGAGGCCGTCGATGCCGATCCAGCTCACCAGGTACTTGATCCGAGCCTTGAACCGGGTTTTTCGCAGCTCCTTCGAGTCGTTGAACACCCGGATGAGCGCCTCGCTCACCCGGAGGAAGTCCGAGACGGGAACGAACTCATAAAGGGTTTCCGCCACCCGGGCGAACGTCGCCAGCCCGCCGCCGACCAGCATCTTGAAGCCCTTGACCTCTCTGCCCTCCACCTCGCGGATGACGGGAAGAAAGCCGATGTCGTGAATCCCGGCGACGACGCAATCGTCCTCGCAGCTCGAGAAAGCCACCTTGAACTTCCGCGGCATGTCCTGCGTGAAGGGCTTGCGGACGAAGTAGCGCGCAAAGGCGCCCGCATAGGGGGTGGCGTCAAAAAGCTGGTTCTGGCAGACGCCCGCGTAGGCGCAGCCGGTGACGTTGCGGACACAGTTTCCGCAGGCCTCCCGCGTGGTGAGGCCAGAATCCCCCAGGATGCGCAGTGCCTCGGTGGCGCGTTCGAGCGGGATGAAGTGGAACTGCACGTTCTCGCGCGTGGTGACGTGCCCTTTCCGCAGGGGCGAGAATTCCCGCGCGATGCGCCCGAGGGCGTCGAGCTGGTCCGCATTGAGTCCCCCGAAGGGAATTTTCACACGGACCATGTGGACGTCCTGCTGCCGCTGGCCGTAGACGCCGCGGCGCAGACGGAAGGGGATGAATTCCTTGTCCACAATCTCTCCCCGCTTGTAGCGGGTGGCCTCGGTTTCGAAGTCATCAAATTCCTCGGGGAGGATGGGGATGACCGGTAGCGAAACGGTCGTGCCGGGCGTTTTGTGCGACTGCGGGTTCATGGTCTCTCTCCTGTGCTTAAATCCGGGCCGCATTGGGCGCGGCGGAGTTCAGTTGTTCTTCCAGCGACTCGGGCGAAGCCGGATGCCCCCAGAGGATCTCCCTGCGGGCTTCCGGGTGGAACCAGTCCAATTCGTCCGAAAGGGCGGCCACCTCTCCGACCACGATGACGGCGGGCGGCGAGATTTCTTCCCGTTCGGCGAACAAGGGTGCGCTTTCAAGCGAGCAGCGGATCGTGCGCTGCCTTTCGGTCGTTGCGTTTTCGACGATGGCCACCGGCGTGGCAGGCGCCATCCCGCCCGTGATGAGCGCATGGGCGATCCGGCCGACAGACCGTGCGCCCATCAGAAAGACGAGGGTGCCGCGCGTCTGCGCCAGATGGGCGTAGTCCACCTGGCTGTCCGGCTTCGCCGGGTCCTCATGGGCGGTCACGAAGGTGACTGCGGCGGCCAGCCCCCTGTGGGTGACGGGGATGCCGGCGTAGGCCGGTCCCGCCACCGCCGAGCTGACGCCGGGGATAATCTCGAAGGGGATGCCGGATTCGGCGAGAGCGAGCGCTTCCTCGCCGCCGCGGCCGAAGACAAAGGGATCCCCCCCCTTCAGGCGGACGACCCGCAGGCCCTCGCGCGCGAATTCCACCAGAAGGCGGTTGATCTCCTCCTGCGTCAGGGTGTGCCGTCCGGCGCTCTTGCCGGCATAGATGCGGCGGCAGCGGGGCGGGCAGAGGGAGAGCACCTGCTCGGAAACCAGGCGGTCGTAAACGACGGCATCGGCGCCCTCGAGCAGACGGGCCGCCCGAAGCGTGAGCAGTTCGGGGTCGCCGGGACCTGCACCCACGATGAAGACCCGGCCGTTTCCGTGCGTTTCCGCGCTCATGCTTTGCTTATGCCTCCGTCCCTAGTTCCCGGTGCGGGCCGCGCCGTTTCCGGCGGAGACCCGCTGGGCGATGTCCTGCATCAGTCCGCCCATCTTCTGGCTCTTGCTCTCGAGGGCGGGCTCGATTCCATAGGCCCGCAGCGCCGCCGTCGTGACGGGCCCAATGGATGCCGTCAGGGTCTTCTCGTTCAGGGCCTGGGCCAGCGCATCTGCCTTTCCCTCCTCGTCCGCCGCCGAGAGGAGGTTGTGAACGGCCGGCGGGCTGGTGAAGGGGATGATGTCAATCTCGCCGGAGATCAGTTTTTTAATAAGGTCGGGCACGGCTGCCGGGTTTTCCGGCGGATGAAAGGCGTATGGGGTGCCGTGGCGGAGCAGCCCGCCTTTTTGGAGGATGGTTTCTTTCAGTACGGACGGAATCTCGCC
>JAQBZT010000030.1 GCA_027622355.1 bacterium
GCACTCGGGCCGGGCTCATTCACCGGCCTTCGCATCGGCGTCTCCACCGGGAAGGGAATCGCGCAGGGACTGGGGCGGCCGCTCCACGGCATCTCCTCGATGGAGGCCATGGCGCGCGGGGCGCTCGATCTCCTCATGGAAGCGGGCAGGGCTCTTCCACGATGGCTGCTCCCCTACCGGGATGCCCGGCACGGGGAGGTGTTCACCGCCTTGTTCGGTCCCATCCGAAGCGGGGCGTGCCCGCGTGAGATGGACGACGCCGTCCGGGCGCCGGAGGATTTTCCGCTTCCCGCCGAGGGGGAGATTCTTTTCCTCTCCGGCGAGGAGGAAGCCGTCATCATGGAGAAATTCCCGGCCCCAACGGGCAGGACCGCCCACATGGTCATGGGGCCGGCCCCGGGCGCTGTGGCAAAACTCGTCTGGGAGGCCATCTCGCGCGGAGCGCCTGGGGCAGCTCCCGAGATGGGTCCCTCCTATCTCCGCCGCCCGCGAGCCGAGACCGAGTGGGAGAAAAAATAGGCTTGACCGCACACGGGGATTCCCTTAGGTTGGTCATACAGAAACAGTGGCCAACCACTTACGGGACCCTTTTATTTTGGATCCATTAACGCTTTAATAATCAGGGGGATACCGTCATGGAGACCCAGGAAGAGAACGAACTCACGAGCAACGCGGAAGGCGGAGTCGACATCGAGGCGCTGAAGGCGAAGCACACCATACTCGATGAGCGAGTTCGCGAAATCGAGGCCGAGCATATCCTCTCGCAGGAACAGGAGATGGAGATAAAGCGTCTCAAAAAAGAGAAGCTGGCGCTGAAAACCCAGCTCGCGGCGCTCGGCGTCTCCTGATCCTCAAGGAAATTCTGGGTTCCTCCGATAAGGTTCTGGAATCTGGGATGTTGACCCATTTCGGACAACTCCCTATAATGCCGCTGTTTTGTTTTGGGGGCTTCGCCGGGAACGGCGTTTCCCCTCCCTTCCTTTTTGGGGTAACGGCCAGATGGATCTGGTGGCGGTTTCGAAGGCAGCGAAGTCTGTCGTACTTGGGGGGCGGTGCGCTTTCACCCTTCGCCCCCTGATTTAGCTGCCTGAAAACGCCCGATTTACCAGACCCGGACGAATCGCCTCCCTGCCCCGGCGGGGACGGCAAGGAGAGAATGGCCGTGAGCTCCAAGTCAGAAGTGGCCACAAGGCTGAAAACCAAGAAGATTTCCGGCGCCGAGATCATCTACCGCGCGCTTGAGCACGAGGGGGTGAAGTACATCTTCGGCCACCCGGGCGCCGTGCTCCTCACCTTGCTCGACTTGTTCCTCAAAAGAAGCACGCTGAAGCACATCCTCACGCGGCACGAGCAGGGTGCCGCCCACATGGCCGAGGGATACGCCCGCGCCAGCGGAGAGGTCGGAGTTTGCCTCACCACTTCAGGACCCGGCGCCACCAACCTGATCACCGGCATCACCGACGCCTTCATGGACTCGGTGCCCATCGTCTGCCTCACCGGCCAGGTCGCCACCACCATGGTCGGAAACGACGCCTTCCAGGAGGCGGACATCGTCGGCATGACGCGAACCGTGACCAAGCAGAACTATCTCGTGAAGCGAATCGAGGATCTGGCCCCCACGCTCCATGAAGCCTTCTACATCGCCCGGACGGGGAGGCCCGGCCCCGTGCTCGTCGATCTGCCCAAGGACATCATCTTCGGCGAGGCAATCTTCGAGATCCCCGAGAAGATCGAGATCCGCGGCTACAAGCCCACGACGCGGGGCCACCCCCGGCAGATCCAGCGGGTCGCCGAGGCGATCGCCGAGTCCAAGCAGCCGCTCCTCTACGTGGGCGGCGGCGCGATTCACGCCGAGGCCCACGAGGAAGTCCTCAAGCTCGCCGAAACGGCCGACATCCCCGTGACGTGGACCCTGCTCGGCGCCGGCGCTTTTCCGAGCGCGCACGCGCTCTCCCTCGGAATGCTGGGGATGCACGGAACGGCTTACGCCAACTTCGCGACCTGCGAGTGTGATCTTCTCATCTCGGTGGGAGCGCGCTTTGACGATCGCGTGACGGGCAAGGTGTCCGAGTTCGCCACGCGGGCGAAGATCGTCCACATCGACATCGACCCGACCAGCATCGGGAAAAACAAGCCGGTGGACATCCCCGTGGTGGGGGACGCCAGGCAGGTGCTCCGCGAGCTGATCAAGCTGGTGAAAAAACAAAAACGCCCTCTCTGGCGAAAACGGATGGAGCGCCTCAAGAAGGAGTATCCCCTCACCTTCGATGCGCCGGAGGATGCCCCCATCAAGCCGCAGGAGGCCATCCTCGCCCTGAGCCAGGAAGCTGGCGATCGGGCCGTCATCACCACCGAAGTGGGCCAGCACCAGATGTGGGCCGCCCAGTACTACAACTTCACCTACCCGCGGCAGTTCATCTCCTCGGGCGGCCTCGGCACGATGGGCTTCGGCTTCCCCGCCGCCATCGGCGCCGCCATCGCGCGCAAGGACAAGATCGCCATCGACATCGCCGGCGACGGAAGCATCCAGATGGTCCTTCAGGAACTGTCCACCGCCGTCCAGTACGGCATTCCGGTCAAGGTATTCATCCTGAACAACTACGGCCTGGGCATGGTGCGCCAGTGGCAGGACCTTTTCATGGACCGGCGCTTCAGCGAGGTCGGCCTCGAAGTGTCGCCCGACTACGTGAAGCTCGCCGACGCCTACGGCGCCAAGGGCCTTCACATCGAAAAGCGGGAAGATCTCCGCCCGGCCATCCGGGAGATGCTCGATACGCCAGGCCCATTCATTCTCAACGTGGTGATCGACCCGGACGAGCTGGTCTTCCCCATGGTTCCGGCCGGCGGGGCGATCAAGGACATGATCCTCCGGGACGAGCGGAACAAGAAAAAAGCGAAGCGAAAGCTCAGCGCCCTGCCCGACAACTAACCGGGCGGCGCCTGCGGAAGGCAGATTCGACGAGGAGATACAGTTTTGAAACTGAACGCTTCCCAAATCATCATCGAGGAACTCAAGGCGCACGGCATCGACATGGCGTTCGGGATCCCGGGCGGCGCCATCATGCCCTTCTATGATGAGCTGATGAAGGCGGATTTTCCGCACATCCTCACCCGGCACGAACAGGGCGCCGCCCATATGGCGGACGGCTACGCCCGCGTGAGCGGCAAGGTGGCCGTCGTGGTCACCACCTCCGGGCCGGGCGCGACGAACCTCATCACCGGCCTGCTGAACGCCTACATGGACTCGGTGCCGATGATCGCCATCACCGGCCAAGTGGCCTCCCCGATGATCGGCACCGACGCCTTCCAGGAGGCGGACACCTACGGGTGCACCATTCCGGTGACGAAATACAACTGGCTGATCAAGGATGTCCGCGACACGCAGCACGTGATCCGCGAGGCCATCCGGGTGGCGACGACCGGCCGCCCCGGCCCCGTGGTGGTGGACATTCCCAAGGACATTCAGATTCAGGAGACCGAATACACGCCGGCCGGCGCGCAGGACCTCTCGCCCGCCGCGCCGCGCGTTTTCCCCGAGCCGGACATGGCGGCCATCGAGAAGCTGCTCGCGGCTCTCGAGAGCGCGCGGAAGCCGCTCATCCTGGCCGGCTCCGGCATCATCAAGGCGAACGCGGCGGAGGACCTGACCCAGTTCGCGCGGAAGGGCCAGATCCCGGTGATCAACACCCTGCTCGGCCTTGGCGGTTTTCCGGGGACCGACCCCCTCTCGCTCGGCATGCCCGGCATGCACGGCACGGCCTACGCCAACTTCGCGCTGGGCGACTGCGATCTGCTGATCAACCTCGGGGGGCGCTTCGACGATAGGGTGACGGGCAATGTGTCGAAATTTTGCCCGAACGCAATCATCGTCCACGTGGACATCGACCCGGCCGAGCTGGGCAAGCGCGTTCCGACGGACATCCCCATCCTGGCAAACGTAAAGGACGTCCTGCGCATCCTGAACCAGCGGGCCAAGAACAAGCCTCACAAGAAATGGCTTCAGCAGGTGGAAACCTGGAAGCAGGAGCATCCGCTCCACTACGACTGGGACGGGACGATCAAGCCGCAGTATGTGATTGAGCAGATCCAGGACCTGACGCGCGGAGACGCCATCGTCGTCACCGGCGTGGGACAGCACCAGATGTGGGCGGCGCAGTTCTACAAATTCAACGAACCACGGAATTGGGTGAGCTCGGGCGGCCTGGGCACGATGGGCTTCGGCCTTCCCGCCGCCATCGGCGCCCAGTTCGGCCGGCCGGAGAAGGACGTCTGGCTGGTGGATGGCGACGGCAGCTTCGCCATGACGCTCGTCGAGCTGGCCACCGCCTCGCACTACAACGTGCCGGTCAAGGTGGCGATCCTGAACAATACTTATCTCGGGATGGTGCGGCAGTGGCAGGAGCTCTTCTTCGAAAAGCGCTACTCTCACTCGCACTACCCGACAAACCCGGACTTCGCCCTCATCGCCGAGGGCTACGGCGTCCGCGGATTCAACATCCGCGACGTGAACGACGTGCGCAGCACGCTCGAACAGGCGGCGGAGATCGACGGCCCCGTCATCATGAACTTCCACGTGAACCCGGAGGAGAACGTCTGGCCGATGGTGCCGGCCGGAGCCGGGAACAATGAAATGCAGCTGGCACCGGCGGAAGTGGACAAGGCGAAATGAGACAAATCTTTTCCGTGCTGGTGAACAATCACGCGGGCGTTCTCTCCCATGTGGCGGGCCTGTTCACCCGCCGGGGCTACAACATCGA
Source organism: bacterium (assembly GCA_027622355.1). Classification (NCBI taxonomy): domain Bacteria; species bacterium. The sequence continues at coordinate 4,758 of JAQBZT010000030.1, forward strand.
GAGCGTCGCCGCGGGACCGACCGAAAACCCCGAGACGACCCGCATCACCATCGTCGCCTTCGGCGAGAACGCCGAACTCGAGCAGATCGCCAAGCAGCTCGGAAAGCTGTACGACGTGCAGGAGATCACACAGCTCAACTACAACACCTCGATCACGCGGGAGCTTGTGCTGGCGACCATCTATGCCGGTTCCGAAAAGCGAAACGAGGTGATACAGCTCGCGAACGCCTTCGGCGCAAACGTCATCGGCATGTCGGACGAAACGATCACGCTGGAGATCAGCGGCAATGATCACAAGGTGTATACCGTTATAAAGGCGCTGGAGCGATACGGGATCTCCCGAATGGCGCGAACGGGCATGATCGCCCTTCCCTACGAGAAAATGCCCTCAGACTGGGAGCCGCTGAACTGATGAACGAACACGCCGAAAACGGAAAAGAAAAGACGCACTCTTTTGCCGTCCTCGTCGAGAACAAGTTCGGGGTCTTGGCAAAAGTGGCGAGCCTGTTCAGCGCTCGCGGCTACAACATCGACAGTCTTTGCGTGGGCACCACCCAGGATCCGTCCATCTCGCGGATCACGCTGGTTACCCGCGGAGACGACCGGATACTCGAGCAGATCCGCAAACAGCTCGACAAGCTCATCGACACGATCAAGGTGCTCGACCTCTCCGAGGACGACAGCGTTCAACGCGAGATGATGCTGATCAAGGTGAATGCGGCCCAGTCGAAGCGCACCGACATCCTTCAACTCGTTGAGATTTTCCGGGCGCGCATCGTGGATGTCACGATGGACACTTTCGTGATCGAAGCCACGGGAGACTCCGGCAAGCTCGCCGCCTTTCTCGATTTGCTGCGGCCGTTCGGGATCAAGGAAATATCCCGATCGGGCCAGGTCGCCATGTCCCGCGGCCCGAAGACGCTGAAGAGCAGCAAGGGATGACCCCGAATGACGGAAGAGAATAGGCGCCGCCTGCCCATCGCTCGCGAAGGATGGCGCTATGTTGCCGGTCTTCTGATCGCGGCTTTTCTCGCGGGTTTCCTCTGGAGCGGCATCGCGGCGGGGACGCTGGTTGTTCTCGCGTGCGCCGTGGCGGCGTTTTTCCGCAATCCCGAGCGGACCCCGCCGGCTGACCCTACGGCGGTGGTGGCCCCGGCCGATGGCCGGGTGGTGGCCGTGGCGCCGGGGGCGTGCGGCGGAGAGGTCATCCGCATCTTCCTCTCCCCCCTGGATGTCCACATCAACCGCTCGCCCGTGGCGGGCGAAATACGGGGCATCCAGTACCAAAAAGGCCGATTTGTCGCTGCTTTCAGGGAAGACGCCTCTGAAGTGAACGAGCGGAATTCTCTGGACATTCAGACCGACGCGGGCGAGAATTTCCGGGTGGTACAGATTGCCGGCGTGCTGGCCCGGCGAATTGTTTGCTGGTCCCGGGTCGGCGACCGCCTCCCCATGGGGGAGCGCTTCGGCCTGATTCAGTTCGGATCGCGGACCGACCTTCACCTCCCCGAAGGCTTTACGGCGTGCTGCCGGGTCGGGGATCGCGTCCGCGGAGGAGAAACGATCATTGCCCGGAAAAATCAAGGATAGGATTCAGGGGACCATCTCCCGCCGCCGGAGAAGGCGCCGGGGCCGCCGGGGCCACTCGCTCCAGCGCGGGATATTTCTTCTGCCCAACCTTCTGACAACCGGAAGCCTCTTCACCGGCTTCTACTCGATCATCAAGGCGATCCAGGGCGACTTCTGGACCGCCTCGCTCGCCATCCTCATCGCCATCGTACTCGATGGCCTCGACGGGGCGGTCGCCCGCCTGACGCGGAGCGCAAGCTCTTTCGGCCTTCAGTACGATTCGCTCTGCGACCTTGTGGCCTTTGGCATTGCGCCGGCCATTTTGGTCTTCACCTGGGCGCTGGCGCCCTACGGCCGGATCGGCTGGTTGGCGGCCTTCGTGTTCGCCGCGTGCGGCGCCCTGCGCCTCGCCCGCTTCAACGTCTTCGCCCTGACGGGAGAGGGCGGCACCTCCGACTTCCGCGGCCTCCCGATTCCGGCCGCCGGCGGCGTGCTGGCTTCTCTCGTTTTCCTGGCGGAGGATTTGTCCCTGCGCACCTATATCCCGCTGGCCGTTACGGCTGCGTTCGGCTACATCCTCGCGTTTCTGATGGTGAGCACCATCCGCTACCAGAGCTTCAAGCGCTTCGGCGGAAGGCTTAAACACCCATTCCGCGTCCTGGTGGGGGCTGTGCTCACACTTTTCGTCGCCGCGGCCATTCCCCAGGTCGTGGCCTTTCTCGTCATGATCGGATATGCCGCCTCGGGGCCGCTCCTCGCCATCCTTCACCGCCAGCGGACGCAAAAGGAGGACAGCCCCGCTCCCCAGGAAGAAGAACCCTCGCCCGCACCGTAAAATGGCCTCCCGCGTTGCCATCTGTGCTTCGCAACGTCATAATGCGCCGTATTTTTTTATCCCGATACTTTTGAATTTCATGCACTTGCGGGCCCCGACACCGCCGGAACCGGCCAGATGATGAGCATGCACAAAACCCTCGCCTTTGATCGAAAGCTGCGCTTCATTTTCATGGCGCCACTTCTGTTCCTCTTCTCCATCTCGATTGCCCTTCCCTCTATCTCGATTGCCGCTCCCTCCGCTTCCGAGAAAACAGGTACTCCTATTCTCCCCCCCGCCCCGGTCATCGGCACGCCCTCTAAAACACGTAAAATCCCTGGCCCCCAGATTCTACACAAGGAGGGGCTACGGTTCCTCCGCGATGCGGGCGCCAGCGCCGCCTTCACCGCCGACGAGATGCGTGAGGACCGCGCGCGAAAGCGCGTGGTCGGTAAAGGCTTCGCCGACATCCGCTTCTTGGGCAACCGGATCCAGGCCGACTACGTCGAAATCCAGACCGAAACGCGCGACGGCGTCGCCACGGGGAACATCGTCTTTCAGCAAGGCAACGACCGGCTCGTGGGCAGCCGGATCGAGTTCAACCTCGACAGCGAGAAAGTGACGATCTACGACGCGAGGGGCTACCTGGGCGCCACGTACTACATCAAGGCCGAAGTGATCCGGAGAGTCTCTGAAGACCGCTACGAAATCATAAGGGGCACCTTCACCACCTGCGAAGGAGACCGGCCCGATTGGCTCTTTGCGTCCCGGAAAACGAACTTCCAGATCGAGGGATACGCCCAGCTTTCAACACCGGTCTTTGAAATTTCCGGCGTACCGGTGGCCGCCTTTCCCTGGATGGTCGTCCCCGTCAAATCAAAGCGCGCCACCGGTCTGCTCATACCCATCATCGGATTCGGCAGCAGGAACGGCTATCAGCACCAGCAGGAATTCTTCTGGGCCATCAACCGCTGGTCGGACGCCACCTTCGGGGTGGGCTATCTCAGCAATAGAGGTGTCAAGACTACGGGGGAATACCGCTACATCCTGAGCAACAGCACCTCGGGCAACATCTTCGCCTCCTACCTCAAGGACAAGCTGGAAAACACCACCTTCATGGACATCCGCGGAGCCCACCACTCAGCCCTTCTCGGGGGCAGTGTGGACGCCAAGATCGACATCTCCCGCCGGGACAAGCTCGACCGCTCGCTCGAGGGGGATCTCGCCGAGCGCACGCGCCAGAACACGGACTCTTCCATTTTCTACACGCGCAGCTTTTCTTCGCTCTCCGGGATATTGCAAGCGGGGGCCCGCCGCCAGGAAGGCCTCGTGGACAAGGACGGGCAGATCTTCCAGAAATTCCCCGAAATCAGCCTCGACATCAACCAGAAGCAGCTGGGAACGAGCAACTTCTACTACAATCAGAAATCATCGTTCATATCGTTTCATCGGCTTGAAAATGAAAGGACCACCGATCTGACGCGGATTCACTTCGCCCCGCAGTTCCAGGTCCCCATCCAGACGGTTCCCTGGCTTGGCGTCACGCCGCGAGTTGGCTTCTTCGAAACCTACTGGACAGCGCAGAAGCGAAACCCCGCTGTCCCCAACAATCCCGACCGGGAGGATATCGCCGAATCGGGCCTCTCCCGCGAGTTGTGGGAGGCGGGCATCGACGTCTCTGGCCCCCGCTTCAGCCGGGTATATCCCGCCGAGATCGGCCCCTTCCAGGGCTTCAAACACATCGTCTCCTTGAGCAGCGGCTACACATACATCCCGGCCATGGACGCCCAGGACAGGCGCCTCATCATCCCCATTGACGGAGTGGACTCGCTTGGAGACGTGAACACCATCTCCTACGGCATCAACAACCGCATACTTACCAAAATCCGCGGAGAGAGCGGCTTCGAGACCCGCCAGCTGGTCTCCGTCGATCTGAACCAGTCCTTCGACATCGCCGAGGCGCGCCGTACGCAGAATCCCGAGAGAAAAAAACGGCCTTTCGGAAATGTCGCCCTGATAGTGCAGTCTCGCCCCTTCTCCAAGCTCCGGCTTACGCACGAGGAACAATACAACGTCTATGTAGGCAAGATCATGTCGCACACGACCGGCTTTCAGCTCAACGGCGGGCGCAACTGGTTCCTGAACATTGATCGGACCTGGAAGCGGCTACAACCCGGCGAATTCGCCCAGGGCGAGGAGAGCTCCGTGAATCTCGCGGCCGGAATCGCCATCACGCCGAGATGGTTCATCGAGTACGCCACGCGGATCAACAAGGTGGAAAACCTCACCCTCGAGCAAACGGTCATCCTCCGCTACAAGGGCTGTTGCTGGGGCTTTGCGGTGACCATCACCGACACCCGGGATGAGAGCGAAATCTTCTTTACGATCGAGTTGGTCGGCCTTCTGGAGGGCTCGCGCGCGCCCGCCTTCAAGAGCCGCCGGCAAACGAGCAGCCAGGGCCGCTTCCTGGGCGGGAACTCCCTCTCCCCCTTCCGGTTCCAGGAACCCTCGAACCAGTGAGCGCCCGCCGGAACTCCATCCGACACTGGCCCATCTCCGAGCGCCCGCGCGAGCGCCTGCTGGAAAAAGGAAGCGATGCGCTCAGCGACGCCCAGCTGCTCGCGATTATTCTGCGCACCGGGGATCAGGGCGTCTCCGCCCTCGATCTGGCCATCGCCCTTCTCGATCGCTTCGGAAGCCTGGCCGCCCTCGAAGCCGCACCGGTGGCGGACATCTGCGATCTCAAAGGCATCGGTCCCTCCAAGGCCGCCCAGATCAAGGCCGCCCTCGAGATCGGCCGGCGCGCCCTCCGCAAGGAGGAGAGCGAAAGGCCGGCTTTTCACGGCGGCGCCGATGTTTACCGCTACCTCGCCCCCGCCATGGCCCACCTTCCCCACGAGGAATTTCGCCTGCTCCTGCTCGATGCGAAGCACCGTCTTTTGCGCGAGACGACCATCTCCCGCGGCACGTTGATGGGAACCTCGGTCGATCCGCGCGAGGTGTTCGGCGCCGCCCTCCGCGAGCGCGCCGCCGCCGTCGTCTGCGCCCACAACCATCCGAGCGGCGAGCCCGCCCCCTCCGTGGAGGATCGCGCCTTCACCGCCCGCCTCCGGGAGGCCGGACATCTCCTGGGAGTTCCCCTTCTCGACCACGTCATCATCGGCCGCTCGGGCTTCTTCAGCTTCGCCGAGTCGGAATGGCCCCCCTCTTGAGTTCTTGAAAAGGCAGACAGCCTGGGATAAAGTCGCTTCAGCAGGAAACTCTCCCATCCGCCCTCGCCCCGCGAAGGCCGACCGATTGGCCAGGGAGCTTGAGGAACCGGTGAAACTCTCCGCACAGGAATTCTTGGCCGACCGGGGCAAGCGCTACGCTGCCCTGGGCGAGAGCGCCCTGCCGGCCGGGGTGGAACCCATCGCCCGGGCGGTGGTGGGCTGCCTCGAAAAAGGCGGAAAAATCCTCGTCTTTGGAAACGGGGGGAGCGCCGCCCTCGCCCAGCACTTCTCCGGCGAGCTGGTCGGAAGGTTCCTCGGCGAGCGCCGCCCCCTGCCCGCCATCGCCCTCACCACCGACACCAGCACCCTGACCGCCATCGGCAACGACTTCGGCTTCGATCAGGTCTTCTCCCGGCAAATCGCGGGCCACGGCAAACCGGGCGACCTGGCGCTTGCTCTCACCTCGAGCGGCAACTCCCCCAATCTCATCGCCGCCCTCGATGAGGCAAAAAAGATGGGGCTCGTGACCTGCGCCCTCTCGGGAAAGGGCGGGGGACCTGCCGCGGAGCGCGCGGAACTCGCCGCGATCATTCCCTCGGATGACACCGATTTCATCCAGGAGGCCCAGAAGGCCATCATTCATTTTATCTGCCACCGGGTGGAAGCCGCTTTCACGGACGGGGAGAAAGCGTGAGCCAGCTCCTGCCGCGCCTGCTGGAGGGCAAAAAACCGCGGATTCTCGTCGCGGGGGACCTGATCCTCGACCGCTACGTCTGGGGCGAGGTGGACCGCATCTCGCCGGAGGCCCCGGTCCAGGTGCTCCGCTGGCAGTCCGAGAACGAGGTGCTGGGCGGGGCGGCCAACGTCGCCCACAATCTCTCCGCCCTCGGGTGCGAGGTGCGTCTTCTGGGGGTGGCCGGAGAGGATGCCGAGGGCGATCGTCTCGATGCGCTGGCCCGGGAGGCCGGCATCTCCGCCCGGCACGTCCACCGCACCGGCGAGCGGCCCACCTCCTGCAAGACTCGGCTCATCGCCCGCGGCCAGCACGTCCTGCGCGTGGACAAGGAGGGGGCCGGATATCTCTCGTCAGACGCCGAAAAAAACCTGATCGCCTCTCTTCCCGATGCGCTCGATGGGATGGACGGCGTCATCTGCTCGGACTACCTCAAGGGAGTGCTCTCCCCCGGCTTCCTCAAGGCGATCACGAAAGCGGCGAGCGCGCGCGGCATCCGCATCGTGGCCGACCCCAAGGGAACCGATTATGGAAAATACCGCGGCGCCACCGCCCTGACCCCCAACCTCGCGGAGCTGGCCCAGGCGACCGCCCTGCCCGTCAAAAGCCCCGCCGAACGGGAGCGGGCCGCAATGCAGCTCCTCGAGGCGGCCGCTGCCGAATGGATTCTTCTCACCCAGGGGGCCGGGGGGATGACGCTCTTCGGAAAAGACGGGACCCTTTGTCATGAGCCCGCGCGCGCCCTCGATGTCTACGACGTGACCGGTGCGGGCGACACTGCGGCCGCCCTCTTCGGCCTCGCCCTCTTCGGCGGCGCAGCGCCCGAGGAGGCCGTGCGCCTCGCCAACCTGGGCGCCGGCATCGTGGTCGGAAAGGTGGGCACGGCCACCCTGAGCCGCGAGGAACTTGAGGCGGCCTTGATGGGCCAGGACCCGGGAAGAGGCGCGAAGCTCTTCCGCGCGACAGACCTCGCCGCCCGGCTGCAGATCGAGCGGGCCAAGGGGCGGAAGGTCGTCTTCACGAACGGCTGCTTCGACATTCTGCACGTGGGCCACATCCAGTACCTTCAGCAGGCCCGCCGGCTGGGGGATTTCCTCATCGTCGGCCTCAACGACGACGCTTCGGTCCGAAAGCTCAAGGGCACGGGCAGGCCCCTCATCGCCGGTCCCCAGCGGGCGGAGCTCCTCGGCGCGCTCGCCTGCGTGGATGCGGTCGTCTTTTTCGCGGAGGACACCCCCCTCGCCCTCATCGAGGCGGTCCGGCCCGACATCCTCGTCAAGGGGGGCGACTACACGCCCGATCAGGTCGTCGGCCGCGAGGCGGTCGAATCCTTCGGGGGCAAGGTCGAAGTCCTCCCCTTCATCGAGGGCTTCTCGACTTCCAGCATCGTGGATACCATCATCGAGCGCTACGCCCCGCCCCGGGAGGGCGCCTGAGGGTGGCGGCCGAGCGCGCGGGAATTGTGGTGACCGGCGCGGCCGGCTTCATCGGCGCCCGGCTGGCGGCCAGACTCATCGCCGAGGGCGAGCGGGTGATCGCCGTGGACACGGCGGACTACTTCACCGGCAGGACCCAGATCGCGGACCTCTACCGCAAAGGCCCCGCCGCCGGCATCGTGGACCGGGACGAATTCTTCGGCTGGCTGGAAAAGGCCCCGCCCCTTCAGGCCATCCTCCACATGGGCGCCTGCACCGACACCGCCGAAACGGATGAAGGCTATCTGGCGCAAATCAACACCGCCTACACCCGCCGGCTCTGGGAGTGGGCCGCCGCAAAGGGAGTCCCCCTTTATTACGCGAGCAGCGCCGCCGTCTACGGCGCGGGCGAGGAGGATTTCGACGACGATGCCCCGCCCGAGAATCTCAGTCCGCTGAACCCCTATGGGTGGTCCAAGCTCCGCTTCGACGCCTGGGCCCTCACGGAGGGGCAGGCCCTGCGTCCCCCGAAATGGGCGGGGTTCCGCTTTTTCAACGTCTACGGCTACGCCGAGGCCCACAAGGGCCCCATGGCGAGCGTCCTGAATACGGCGTTCCGGGACATTCTGGAAAAGGGGAGCATCCGCCTGTTCCGCTCCCATAAAGAGGGAATCCCCGACGGTCACCAGAAACGGGATTTCGTCTTCGTGGACGATGTGGTAGATCTACTTTGTCATGTGTTGAGAAAAGGCGTTCCAGACGGTATTTATAACCTGGGGACGGGGGAAGCCCGCACTTTCCTCCATCTGGCGCACGCCGCCTTCGCCGCCCTGGGGCGCGAACCCAACGTGGTATTCTTTGACACACCGCCCGAAATCCGCCCGCGTTACCAGTATTTCACGCAAGCCAAGATGGACAAGCTTCGCCGCGCCGGCTATGCGGCGCCCTTCCTCTCCATCGAGGAGGGCACCCAGCGCTATTGGGAGCGCTTGAAGGGGGAGCTGATTCCATCCAGGTAGCCGAAGGGCCGGAAGCGCAGCCAAACGCGCCTCAAAAGTCTTTTGGTTTCGTCCTCTCAGGAGACGCCGCGGTGGAGATCGCTCTTCTGGCCAGCGGAAGCAAAGGGAACGCCACCCTCGTGCGCGAGGGAGGGGCCTGTTTTCTGGTGGACGCCGGCATCAGCGCGCGCCGCATCGAAAAACATCTGGCCGAACTCGACGTCCTGCCCCAGGAGCTGCTCGGCATCGTCCTGACCCACGAACACTCCGACCACATCCGCAGCGTGCGGACGATGGCCCGCCGCTGGGACATCCCCGTCTGGACGAACCGCGCCACCCGCGCCGCGGGCGCGCATCTTCTGGCGGATATCCCCCGCTTCCACGAGGTCGAAGTCGGCGTCCCGCTCCGCATCGGGCCGGTGAAGCTGGTCCCCTTCAGCACGCCGCACGACGCGGCCGACCCCTTCGGGCTGATTCTCGAAGCGGAGGACGGCTACCGCATCGGGCTGGCCACCGACATCGGCTTCGCGACCCGGCTCCTGCACGAAAAACTCATGGGGGTGAACGGCGTGGTGCTGGAATTCAACCACGACCTGGACATGCTGCAGGATGGGCCCTACCCCTGGCACGTAAAGCAGCGCATCCGCGGAAAGCTGGGCCATCTCAACAACGAGGACGCCGGCCTGCTCCTCGAGGAGATCGCCACCTCCGATCTCGAGTGGGTGGTCTGCGCCCACATCAGCGAGGAGAACAACGCGGGAGGCTTCATCCGCGAGCGGGCGATGGGCGCCCTCCTTCAAAGGGCCGAGGCGCACAAAAACGGCCCGGCGGCGCTCCATCTCGCCTCGCAGCACGCGCCCTCCCCCCTTTTCGGCGCAGGCACCGCGCTTCGGGAGGATGCCCGTTGATACCGCGCTACACCCGGCCCGAGATGGCCAAAATCTGGGAAGAGCGGGAGAAGATCCAGCGGATGCTGGATGTGGAGATCGCCGTCTGCGAGGTTCAGGCCGAGCGCGGGGAGATCCCGGCCGAGGCCCTCGCCGAGATCAAGAAAAAGGCGGCCTTCGACCCCGCGCGCATCCGCGAGATCGAAAAAACCACGAAGCACGATGTCATCGCGTTTCTCACGAACGTAGCCGAGAACGTGGGACCGGCCTCCCGCTTCATCCATCTGGGGATGACGAGCAGCGATGTCCTGGACACCGGGCTCGCCCTGCAGATGGTCGCCGCCGCCGACATCATCCTGGCGGACCTTGCCCGGCTGCGGGAGACCCTCAAGCGAAGGGCCTGCGAGCACCGGCGCACGCCGATGGTCGGCCGCACCCACGGGATGCACGCCGAGCCCACCACGCTCGGCCTCAAGATCGCCATCTGGTGCGAGGAATTCGGCCGGGCCGAAGAAAGGATGGGGGGCGCCCGCGAGACGATCCGCGTCGGCGCCATCTCGGGCGCGGTGGGGGCCGCCCCGCACATCCCGCCCGATATCGAGGAGGAGGTCTGCAAGCGCCTCGGCCTTCGGGCCGCGCCGGTGAGCAGCCAGATCATCCAGCGCGACCGCCACGCGGAGTTCATGTCGGCGCTGGCGCTCATCTCGGCGAGCATCGCGCGCGTCGCCACCGAGGTGCGCCACCTGCAACGGACCGAGGTGGGCGAGGCCGAGGAGTACTTCAGCAAGGGACAGAAGGGAAGCTCCGCCATGCCCCACAAGCGGAACCCGATCGTCTCCGAACAGCTCTGCGGCCTGGCCCGCGTCGTCCAGGGAAA
>JAQBZT010000031.1 GCA_027622355.1 bacterium
AAAACCCTCCCGCCGGATGCACGAATTCCTTTAAAGCCTCGGGGTTCCACTCGACTCCGAGGCCGGGGGCGTCGGAGAGGATGAGGTGGCCGTCCTTGAGCGCCATGGGGGACTTCAGGGCGGGCTCCCACCAGGGCATGTGCTCGCACCAGATCGAGCCTTCCGTCGCACTCAGAAGATGGGCGGAGACCTCGTGGAAAAGGTGCGGCGTGATGGGGAGGCCGTGTGCCTTCGCCGCCTTCGCGGATTTCAACCAGCCGGTGATTCCGGCGCATCTTTGCAGATCGGCCATGAGGACATCGCAGGCGCCCGCCGCCATGAGGTGCCGGTGGCCCCTCGGGCCGTAGTTCGTCTCCCCCTGGCAGATGGGGATCGCGCTGGAAGCCCTGACCTCGGCGCAGCCCCGCACGTCCTCGTGGTCCACGGGCTCTTCCATCCATTCGAGATCGAAATCTTTCAGGGCGGCGCAGGCTTCTTTGGCGCGCGCGACGGACCAGCCCTGGTTGGCGTCCACCATGAGGGTTTTATCGCCGATGGCCTCGCGGACGGCAGCGGTGCGGCGAACGTCCTCCTGGAGATCGGCCTTGCCGACGCGGTGCTTGAGGGCTTTGTGGCCGCTTGCGATGAGGGCGGCGGCTTCTTCCCTGAGCTCGTCTTCCGCCGCGTTCAGCCAGAGGCCCTCGCTCGCGTAACAGGGGATCTCGCGCCTTGTGCCGCCCAAGTACTTCCAGAGCGGCTGGCCGGCGGCCTTGGCGGCGATGTCCCAGCAGGCGGTGTCGAGCGCCCCGATGGCGCAGGCGGAGACGCCCTCCCTCCCGACGAAGCTCGCGGCCTTGCGCATGGCGTCCCAGTTTTCCTCCGTGTTCCTCGGGTCCTTGCCGGTGATCGCACTGAGCGAATCGCGTACCATGGCGGTGAGGGCGCGGAGCTTCTCAGGCCCGAAGGCGAAGCACCAGCCGATGCCGTCCAGCCCCTCGCGGGTGCGGAGGGTGACGCAGCAGGTGTCCACCCCCGGCAGCTCGAACGTCGAGACGGCGAGCGGACGGGGCAGCGGGACGCGCACCTGCTGGACGTTCATCGTGATGATGGTGAGGCGATCGTTCACGGGGGCCTCCGTTTTTGGGCTGCTCCTCTTTGAGGGGAGAACACGATACCCCCTTTCGGCGGATGCCGCTATAATCGCCCGAGCGCCGGGGCCGTCCCGGAATTTTTTCCGGTAGCCGTCGAGAGACGTTCGCCATGGACATCCGACTTCAGAAGATCATCGCCCAGGCCGGGATCGCCTCGCGCCGCGAGGCCGAGCGCCTCATCGAGGAGGGCCTGGTGACGGTGAACGGGGTGCGCGTCACCGCCCTCGGGGCCAAGGCCGACCCCCAGAAGGACGCCGTCAAGGTCCGCGGCAAGCTCATCACCCGGCGCGAGCCCCCCGTCTATCTCGTTATGCACAAGCCGAAAAACGTTCTCACCGCGGTGCGGGACGAGGGGGAAAAGGGCCGGACGACGGTGCTCGATCTCCTGCCCGCCGGGAGGCGACGGGTCTTTCCGATCGGACGGCTCGACTTCGATGTGGAAGGAGCGCTGCTCCTCACGAACGACGGGGAACTCGCCCACCGGCTCGCCCATCCGCGCTACCAGATCCCGCGCATCTACGACGCCAAGGTGAAGGGCCGGCCCGCCGAGAAGGCCCTCATCCGGATGGTCAAGGTAGGCAGCATCCCGCGCGGCAAGCGCCCGCCCGAGCCTGCGAAGATCCGCCCCCTTGAGACGAAGGCGGCCCAGAACACCTGGCTGCGGATCGAGCTGCGCGAGGGCCGCTATCACCATGTCAAGAAGATGTGCGAGGCCGCCGGGCACCAGGTCATCAAGCTGGTGCGCCGCTCCTTCGGGGGGGTGAACGTCTCCGGCCTCAAGCCCGGCGAAGTGCGTCCCCTCAACGGGAAGGAGCTGCTCCACCTGCGGATCATCACCGGCCTCGCCCAGGGCGAGAAAGAATCTACCGCCCGCGCCGGCTGGGCAAAGGCCGCCCCGCGCCCGGAGCGGAGCCGCAAAAAACGAGCGGTAAAATGAAGCGGGCGGCATTCCTCCTCCTTGTCTTCTTCATCGGCGCCGCCGTTTTCTCCGGCGGGACCGCCCAGGGCAGCAGTCACCAGGGCGGAAGGCTGATAGAGGTGGCGGGAGAAGCCCCCGTTCTCAACCAGAACCTCGCGCGCGCCCTTCAGGACGCCCTTCAGAGTGCTTTCCGCAACGCGGTGACGATGGTGGTCAAGGGCAACATGGCGGAAAAGGACTTCGCCGCATTTCACGAAGAAATCGAAAACGCCCTTTTGCGGACGAGCGAACAGTTCGTCCAGCGCTACCGCCTCCTCGAGCAGAAAACGGATCCGGCCACCCAGCGGATGCGGGTGAAGGTCGAGGTCGTCGTGAACCACACGCACATCGACGGGGTACTGCGCTCCCTCCGGCTGCAGACGAAGAATCCGGGAGAGGTGCGCGTCCTCATCCTGGTGGAGGAGGAGATTCTCGGCCGCGAGCAGCCGACCCTCCCCCTTTCCCCGGAGCGCGTCAGCACCGCGGAGCGGCGGATGATGGTCCGATTCGGCCAGGCGGGCTACACCCCGATCAGCCCGCGCGCCCAGCGCCAGCCGGCCGCGCCCGGCCAGATTGCGGCGGCCGTCCGTGGGAACAACGACGCCGCCCGCGCCCTGGGGGGCATCTGCCGCTGCGATCTGGTGATCACCGCCCGTGCCGTCGCCGAGCGTGAACGGAGCGGCTCCTATGTCGGGCTGGTGAACGGCCGGGTGCTCCGCGTCAGCGACGGAGCGGTTCTCGCCATCCGTTCACGCCAGGTCCAGATCCGTCCCCGAGGAAGCGATTCGGGCTTCAATGCGGCGATCTCGGCGGCCAGCGACGGTGTGGCGCTCGCCCTGGTGGCCGAAGTGCGCCGATCGGTCCCTCCCCGGAGGGGAGGAAGCCGCTGAATTCGGTGTGATATGATCGGGATTCCAGGAAACGGCTGATTGTTTTTTCGTAAAAACGGCGGTGGCCCATGCCAATCAACGGAACGACCGGCCTGACGGTGGCGACGAAGATTACGGTGACCCGGATTTTGCTCATCCCGGTTTTCGTGATCTGCCTGGTCTACAGGCGGCCCGGCCTCGCCCTCGTGGTGTTCGCCCTGGCGAGCCTGGCCGACGCCGTGGACGGCCATCTCGCCCGCCGGCGCGGCGAAAAAACCGAACTCGGGGCCATGCTCGACCCCATGGCCGACAAGCTGCTCATGTTCTCGGCCTATATTGTTCTCGGCCGCATGGGGGAGATACCTCCCTGGCTCTCCATCTTTGTCATCAGCCGGGATGTCATTATCAGCCTTGGATTCCTGGTTCTCTTTCTGACGGTCGGTTTTGTCACTCCGCGCCCGTCGCTTCTGGGAAAAGCCACGACCGCCCTGCAGATGCTCTCCATCATCGCGGGACTGCTGGCCTATGCCGCACGAATCCCGGGGACGCCTCTTCTCCCGCTCTACATCCTCACCGGAGGGCTGACGGTGATCTCGGGGCTGCACTACACATTCTTCGTGGGCGCGCGCATGCTGGCCCAGCGTGAGAGGGCGGCGAAACAAAATTCGGCCCAGCCGGCGGAAAGGTAAGCACGATCGCATGGATACAAACCCGGCACCTCCGCTTTTCACCTGGAAGCGCATCTGGCTCTTTCTCGTGCTGATCGCCGCGGTGTGGATCCTCTCGAGCGCCCGTGCGGTGCTCACCCCGCTCGTCGCGGCTTTCATTCTCGCCTATCTGCTGAATCCGATCGCCACCATCCTCGAGAAGCGCTGCCGCATCCCCCGGACGGGGGGCGTCCTCCTCATCATCGTGGCGCTGGGCGTGATCATGGTGCTGCTCTGGTTGAGCGTGGCCCCGCTCGTAGAAAGACAGATCGTCGTCTTCGGGCGGCGCCTCCCCGGCTACCTGCAGGTTCTCGAGGGATGGGTGGAGAGCCTTCTCACGCGGTTCCAGATTGTTCCCGCCGCCGAGGTAAAGAAGTTCGTCTCTGAAAATCTGACCGCGCTCGGGAGACTCCCCCTCGACGCCCTGCAGACGGGCGGGAGCGTCCTCCTGCGGACGACCCGGGGGCTGATCTCCATCGTCCAGGGTCTCGTGTTCCTCCTGCTGATACCGGTCATGATGTTCTACATTCTGCGGGACATCAGCTTTTTCTCGGACACGTTCTTCCATTACATCCATCCCGACTACCGCAGGGAGGTCCGGCGGCGGCTCCAGCGGCTCGACGAGGTGCTCGGCTCCTTCATCAAGGGCCAGCTCATCGTCGGCCTGATTCTTTCGGTGCTCTACTCGATCGGATTTTTTATTGTCGACGTGCCGCTCTGGCTCATCCTCGGCATCTTCGTCGGGCTGATCAGCATGTTCCCCTACGTCGAGTGGATCGTCGGGCTCCCGGCGGTGGTGGCGCTCACCGCCCTCCAGCACCAGGACTGGCTCCACATCCTGGGGGCGCTCATCGTGTTCGCCATCATCTCGCCCATCGCCGGGATGTATCTGATCCCCCGCGTCGTCGGCGGGAAGGTGGGGCTGCATCCGGTGGTGGTGCTCGCCTCGGTGCTCATCGGGGGCGAACTGCTCGGCTTCGCCGGCATTTTGCTCGCCGTCCCCCTCGCGGCCGCGATCAAGGTCGGCCTGGAGGCGCTGCACGACTACTACATCGGCAATTGAAGAAACACCGCCCGCGAAATCCTACAAACGGCCGATCACATCGCTCCCGGCCTGTTTCGTCGAAGCCTTTCCGCCGAGATCGCGCGTTTTGACGTCGCCTGCCAGATGGGCGCGGACGGCGGCGTCGAGCCGCTTGGCCGCCTTCGCCTCCCCCAGATAATCGAGCAGCATGACACACGAAAAGAGCGTCGCCACCGGATTGGCGATGCCCTTGCCCATGATATCGGGGGCGGAGCCATGGACGGGCTCGAAGAGGCCGGGGTATTTCCGCGAGGGGTTGATGTTCGCGCTCGCGGCCACCCCGAGGCCGCCGACGATCCCGGCGCCGAGATCGGTCAGGATGTCGGCGAAGAGATTGGTCGAGACCACCACGTCGAACTTTTCGGGCCGGCGGACAAACTCGAGCGCGGCGGCGTCCACGAGGTATTTCGCGGTCTTCACCTTCTTGTAGCGCGGCCGGGCGGCCACCTCGACGAACACCTCGTCCCACAAAACGAGGGTGTAGCCCTGTGCGTTCGATTTCGTGACGTTGGTGACGTGCTTTTTCCGCTTCAGGGCGTGCTCGAAGGCGATGGTGATGATCCGGTCGCAGCCGCGGCGGGTGAAGATAGCGTTCTGGATCGCGATCTCCTCGGGAAAGCCCTCGTAGTGGCGCCCGCCCACCGGGCTGTACTCGCCCTCGACGTTCTCCCGGAAAAAGAGCATGTCGATATCGCCCGGCGAATAGCCCCGCAGGGGGGATTCAAGTCCCTTGTAAAGAACGATGGGCCGGATGTTGGCGTAAAGATCGAACCCCCGCCGGATGGGCAGGAGGAGCTGATGCAGCGTGATGTGATCCGGGATGTCGGGCCGCCCCACTGCGCCGAGGAGAATGGCGTCGAATTTTCCGATCGTCGAGAGATAGTTCTCCGGGCACATTCTTCCGGTCTTGTGATAAAAATCGCTTCCCCAGGGAAACTTCGTGAAGGAAAACCGAAGGCTCCGCTCTTTTTTCTCCAGCGCGCGGAGCACGCGGACGCCCTCGTTCACAACCTCGGTGCCGATCCCGTCCCCGGGGATCAGCGCGATGCGGTGCGTCGCCATTTCATTTACTCCCTTCTAATCTTGATTCGTGAAAAAAACTCTAAAATCCCTTGGCAATCAGGTTTTCCACCGGGGCGTAATTGTCCGTCAGGATCGGCCCCTCGATGCGAGCCGAAGGGGGCGCGACGCGCCCCGCGGCGATGTCGCGGTAGCGCGGCTCGGCGGCGAGTTTTTCCATGAGACGGCGGAGCCGCCCGGGCCGACTCTCCCGGAACGCAAAGAGGAGAATATTCTGCGGCACGGTGGGGGCGTTCGGGTCGGTGCTGAACACCACGACCTGCGGAAAAACTGCTTTCATCGTCCGGTAGACCGAGGCGTAAAGCGCGGCCCCCGGCCCGGCGCGGAAGGCGATGAGGTTGAGGAAAAAGGCCCCTTGCGGCGTGAGCCGATCGCGCACCTCCTCGAAAAACTCGCGCGTCACGAGATGGGCCGGGATGTTCCGCAGCCCCCGGTAGGCGTCCCCCACGATGAAGTCGAATTTCCCCTCCGTCCGGCGGAGCGCCCGGCGGCCGTCTCCGGTCACGACGCGGAGCTTCGGGTACTTGCCCAGCCGGAAGAAGCGACGCCCCGCGGCCAGGACATCCGGGTCGATCTCGGCAATGATGATCTCCGCTCCCGGCTGCAGCAGATGGAGCACCTTGGGCATGGTGAAGGCGCCCCCGCCGAGAAAAAACGCACGGCGGATCTCCGGCAGGGCCGCCGGGCCGAGCGAGAGAAAACGGGTGTACTCGAAATGCGTCGCGCTGTCGTCCCCTACCACCATCGCACCCTCGGGCTGAAAATCGAGGAAAAGCTGCCGCACGCGCCTCGTGCCCTGGACAGTCTCCGTGATCCGGAGGGTGTGGTACATGTTTTCGCGGAAATGAAGCACATCCGGGCCCTTTCCCGGCACGTTCGGCGTTGCGGCCGCGCCGGTGAGCAGGGAGGCGCCGGCGAAATAAAAAATCCAGAGGGGAAGTTTCGTTCCCGTCTCGCCCTTCGCAAGATAAAGCCCGCCGCCGCCCACTGCGGCCAGCGCCAGGGCGGTCGCGAGAAAAATCGCGTTGAGTCCGAACAGCGGCACCAGAACGAAGCCGGTGAGAAACGTGCCCGCGATGCTCCCCACCGTGGACCAGGTGAAAAGATTTCCGGTGACGGTGCCGAGTGTCCCCTCTCCGTGGGCGGCGAGGCGGACGGCGAAGGGCGTCAGGGCGGCGAGCGCCACGCTCGGCGCGGCGAACAGCAAAAGGCCGCCCACCACCGGTCCCGTGCGGAGGCTGAAGGCGCTCTCCAGCAAGGGAAGTACCGCCAGCCGCAGGGGCGGGACCAGCGCCACGAGGCCGGCGCCCGCGATCATGAGCCCGTAGAAGAGCTTCAGGGAGGGATTCTTGTCCGCGAGGCGGCCACCCACGGCATAGCCCACGCTCAGCGCCGCCAGGATGACTCCGATCATGCTCGTCCAGTTGAAGAGTGTGTTGCCGAAATGGGGCGCCATGACGCGCCCCGCCGCTATCTCCAATACGAGAATCGAGCCGCCCGAGAGAAAAACGGAAAGGTAAAGATATGATCCGGCAAAATGCACCCCCTTGGATTTGGATTTGGATTCGGGTTCGGATCCAGGTGCATTCCGGCTTTTTCTTGCCATCGAACACTCCCCAATGATTGGCTTTGCGGACACCGCACTTTAGGGCAGCCATCCGCCGCTCGCAAGCGGGGCTCCCGCCTGGATTTTTCGGTGCGATTGGGTCAAGAATGGGGCATCGTCTTCCATGGCCCACACCGAATCTTCACAGGAGCCCACGATGGCCCGCCAAATCATCGACATCAGCACGCCCATCCGGAACAACACCTTCGACACCACCCCCGCCGACATCGTGTACATCCGGCACATCGAGACCGCCCGGAAGTGGTGCAACCAGTTCGGCATCGAGCTTTCCGACCTCCCCGACGGCCTGGGGGCGGCGGTGGAGCGCATCACCCTTCTCACACATACCGGCACCCACATCGATTCGGCCTACCATTTCGGCCCGATGAGCGAGGGAAAGCCCGCCCGGACGACCGACATGCTCGAGCTCGATCACTTCTTCTCCGACGCCTTCCGCCTCGACTTCACCCACAAGAAGCCGGCCGAGAAGATCGAGTCCGGGGATGTCGAGGCCGCCCTCGAAAAGATCGGTTACACCATCAAGCCGAAAGACATCTGTCTCATTCACACCGGCAACGACAAGTACTTCAACAGCCCGAAGTATCTGGAGATGCAGCCGGGCCTCACGCGCGCTTCGGTTCTCTGGCTGGTGGAGCGGGGCGTGAAGGTGATCGGCATCGACGCCTGGGGGATGGACATTCCCTTCTCCGTGATGGTGAAAGAGGTCAAAGCGGGGGTGAAGGGCGCCTTCTGGCAGGCCCACTACGCGGGCAAGGAGAAGGAGTACTTCCAGATCGAAAAGCTGGGGCAGCTCGACAAAATCCCGCGCGCCCACGGCTTTCAGGTCACCTGCATGCCGGTCCTGATCGAAGGCGCGAGCGGCGCCTGGTGCCGGGCGGCCGCTATCGTCGAGGACTAGGAAGACCGCACGGGCGGGAAGATTCCCCCGGATGGACCTTCCACGTTGTACCCGGCACTAAAAATCGACTAGATTGTCCTATATTCACCTGAATCGCAGTTTCACATCCGTATGATAAAACGTAGGGGCTTTCCCGTTCGGGAGACAGGCTTCCGTAGCGGAGAAAATTCAAGGGAGGGAAGATGAAAATGAAACGGCTTGTTGCGGCTATCGCATGTATGGTTTTTCTGCTCGCCTTCGGGGTCTTCTCCGAAAGCGAAGCCGCCAAACGGGGCGGCACCCTGAAAATCGGGATTGAAGGTAACGTCGCCCACTTGGACGGCACCACCGCTCTCGGCACAATCATCAAGTTCTACCGGGAAACGATGGGGGCGGGACTGCTCACACTCGATGAGAACTACAAAATCGTTCCCGACCTCGCCAAGCGATGGGAAGTCTCCAACAACGGGCGCACCATTACGTTCTACCTGCACGAAGGAGGAACCTTCCACGACGGCACCCCGCTCGACGCCGCCGCGGTGAAGTGGAACTTTGACCTGTTCAGCGGCCGGGTGGTACCCGACTGGCTGAAAAAGGCCAGAGAGAAAAACCCCAAGCTCAAGTTCAACTCGAGCTACAAGCTCTACCTGTATCAAGTCACGAAAGCCGAGGTGGTGGACAAGTACACTGTCCGAATCCACCAGAGCGACGAAGGCAAGGCACAGACCCTCCCTGCGCTCGCCGGCTATTTCACGCGGCTGGTGCTGGTCTCGCCCACCGCCTACAACAGAAGCGTAGTTGATTTCAGAAAACATCCCATCTACGCGGGCCCCTTCAAGATGGTCGACTACAAGCCCAGACGCCATGTCATCATGGAGCGCCACAGCGGCTACTTCATGAAGAACCGGCCCTATCTGGACCGGATCGAAGTCTACTACATGCCCGATGCGACCCAGCGCCTGAACGCGCTGCGCACCGGACAGATCGACGTGATCCTCAACGTCCCGAAAGGGCTCGTCAAAACCCTGAAGCGGACCAAGGGCGTCGATATCTACACGGGCAAGGCGGGGACAACCTTCGCCTTCCCGGTCAACAATCAGCGCGGCCCATGGAAGGATATCCGCGTCCGCCGGGCGATGATCTGCTACGGCGTCAACCGCAAGCTTATCGTCAAGACCGCGCTGCGCGGGCTCACCGTGCCTTGGGTGACTTTCTCGGCTCCCGGCTCGCCGGATGCCATCGACCTGTCGGCCGAGTGTCCCTTCGATCCGGCGAAAGCCAAGCAGCTGCTCGCCGCCGCCGGCTTCGGCCCATCAAAGCCGCTGAAGTTCGTGATGACGATCAACAATACCGACCCGACCTTCGTCGAGATCGCGCAGATCATGAAAACGACCTACGCCGGGTTGGGCGCTCAAATGGACATCCGCGTTGTGGATCGGGCGACGTGGGTCAACATCTTCGTCCGCAAGCGGGTGGTGGACATGACCCTGCAGGACACGGTTCCGGTCCTCGACACCAACTCGAACAGCCACACCTTCTACTCGAAGACGTTTCTCGATTATTATATGATGAAGGACAAGAAGCTGGACGCGATCGTCGATAAATGGCGTGCCACGATGGACTCCGCGAAACGGCGCGAGATCAGCCATCAGATGCAGCGCTACATGTTCGACAACATGTACTTCGCGGCCCTGGCCGGCTCGCCTTACATCCAAGCCGTCCGGAGCCACGTGAAGGGATGGGTATTCAGGAACAAAATGGTTTTCGACTTTAAGGACACCTGGCTGGACAAGTAGCTCGTCCCGCGCCGGTAAAGGAAGATTCCATGCCATGAGAACTTACATCGCCCGGAGGCTGCTGCTCCTGATCCCCACCCTGCTCGGGATTACGGTCATCGTATTTTTCTCGATGCAGGCCATCCCCGGGGACCCGGTCGAGGTCTACCTCGGCAGCTTCTACGATGAGGTCACTGCGCAATCGATTCGCGCCGAATACGGTCTGGATCAGCCGGTCGTTGTCCAATATGTCCGTTGGGTCGGCCGGCTGGTCCAGGGAAACTGGGGAAAGGAGGTCCTCTCCGGCGATTCCGTCCTCTCGCGGATATCGGATCGCATTCTGGTGAGCGGGGAACTCATCATCGGGGCCAGGATCGTGGCGCTGCTCATCGCCATCCCCGCCGGGATCGTTTCCGCCACCCGCCCCTATACGGCCTCCGACTACACGGCCATGACGGGCGCCATGATAGGCGTTTCGATACCCGAATTCTTCGGAGGCATCCTGCTCGTGCTCTTCTTCTCCCTCCTGCTGGGCTGGCTGCCTGTGCAAGGCTACCAGCCCTGGTCCGCGGGAATCTGGGTGCACCTCTCCCACATGTTGCTGCCCATCTTCACCCTGGGATTCACGCGCGCGGGCATTCTCACCCGTCTCGTCCGGAGTTCCATGCTGGAGGTCATCAGCCAGGACTACATCACAACGGCCCGGGCCAAAGGGGTCAGCGAGATTTTCATAATCTGCCGCCATGCCCTGAAAAACGCCCTGATCCCCGTGGTGACCGTGATGGGCCTCCAGGTGGGCTTCCTCGTCGGCGGAACCATCGTCGTCGAGACGGTCTTTTCGATTCCCGGGCTCGGCCAATACGGCATCTCCGCCATCGCCAGCCGCGATTACCCGGCTGTGATGGGGTTTATCCTGATTTCCTCGACGGTGTTCGTTCTGACAAACCTGATCGTCGATCTGACCTACGCCGTCCTTAACCCAAGGATCCGCTATGGTTCTTGAACAGGAAATCATCCGCGTCGCCGTGCCCGAAGCAGAGGGCGCCACGGGTGACTCGGGAATGCTCAGCATCTTTTGGCGCAGGCTGCGGCGAAACAAATCCGCCATGACGGGTCTTTTCATCATTCTGATTCTTCTTTTCTGTGCCGCTTTCGCCAATTGGATCGCGCCGTTTTCCTACGAAAACCCCGCGGGCGAGGGACTTCAGTCTCCTTCTTGGACCCATCTATTCGGCACGGACGCCATCGGTCGCGACATGTTCAGCCGCGTCATTCACGGAACGCGCGTCGCTCTTTTCATCGGGCTGGGTTCGATCGTGCTGGCCTTCACGGTGGGCCTCCCCCTCGGAATATGCGCCGGCTACTACGGCAGCTGGTTCGACATGATCGTCATGCGCCTGATGGACCTTCTCCTCGCCTTCCCGATCTTCCTGCTCGCCATCATGATCATGGTGATCCTGGGGCCGAGCACCTCCAACGTCGTCATCGCCCTGGCCATCGTCCGGATACCCATCTTCGCGCGCGTGGTGCGCGGAAGCGTTCTGGCCGTGAAGGAACTCGATTATGTAGACGGCGCCCGATCCATCTCGGTATCCGACAGCCGCCTCCTGTTCCGGCACGTTCTCCCGAACTGTCTGGCTCCCATCATCGTCACGGCCAGCCTTTCGATGGCCTTTGCGATTCTGGTGGAAGCGAGCCTCTCCTTCCTGGGACTGGGCACCCAGCCGCCCACCCCGTCCTGGGGATTCGACCTGAAACAAAACCTCATCGCCCTCGAGGATACCGCCTCCATCATCATCGCCCCGGGAATGGCCATTATGTTCACCGTCCTGGGATTCAATCTCTTTGGCGACGGACTCCGCGACGCACTCGACCCCCGCACCATCGAATAAAAAGCCACCGCTGGATTTTTTCGGATCAATCCCGCATAAAATACCCTTTCCCCATCCGCGGCATGAGGCCGGGCGCCGGCCTCTTCGCAGAGGAGCTCTTTCCGTGCCGTCATCCCGCCCGCCCGCAAAAGGAAAGGTCTATCTCTCCTCCGCGGAGGCCGTCGCGGATATTCCCGACGGCGCCGTCATTTTGATCGGCGGCTTCGGCGGGGTGGGCGTTCCCGAGAATTTGCTGGCCGCCATGGCGGATCACCCCGTCCGCGGGCTGACGGTGGTCACCAACCACGCCGGATTCGGAGAGCGCGGCCTCGCGATGCTCTTCGGACAGGGGAAGGTGCGGAAGCTTATCTGCTCCTATGCGTTTCACAAAAACGCGTTCGTCTTCCGGGAACTCTACATGGCGGGAAAGATCGAGCTTGAACAGATCCCCCAGGGCACGATGGCCGAGCGGATACGGGCGGCGGGGGCCGGGATTCCGGCTTTCTACACACCAACCGGCACCGGGACGGCGACGGCCGAGGGCAAGGAAGTGCGCCGCTTCGGGGAGCGCGAAGCCCTGCTCGAGCACGCCCTTCCGGGCGATTTCGCCCTCATCAAGGCGCACCGCGCAGACACGATGGGAAACCTCGCCTATCGCGGCACGGCAGCCAACTTCAATCCCGTGATGGCCGCTGCCGCCGCTGTCACCATCGCCGAGATCGAAGAGATCGTCCAGCCGGGAGAGATCGCGCCCGAGGCCGTGCACACCCCAAGCGTTTACGTGAACCGCATTGTTCAGGGAGAGAGCCTTGACCTCCGATCGGAAACTTGACGACGAAACCAGGGCGCGGATCGCGGCGGCGGCCCTCTCGCCCGATGAGATGGCGCGCCGGGTCGCGCGCGCGATACCGGACGGCACCGTCGTCAACCTCGGGATCGGGAATCCCTCCCTGGTGTCGAACCACGTCTCCCTGGAGCGCGGGATCCTCTTCATGGCGGAAAACGGCATCCTCGGCATCGGCCCCCGGCCGCCGGCGGGTGAGGAGGACAAGGACCTCATCAACGCCTCGCGCGAACCGGTAACCACGATTCCCGGCGCGTCAATCTTCGGGCACGCGGAATCCTTCGCCATGATCCGCGGGGGGCATGTGGACATCGCCGTCCTCGGCGCGCTGCAGGTATCGGCATCGGGCGATCTCGCCAACTGGACGGTGCCCGGCGCCGGCAAGGGAGGCATCGGCGGCGCCATGGACCTCGCCGCAGGAGCGCGGGCGGTCTACGCCATGATGACCCATCTCACGAAAGAAGGAGAATTCAAGATACTCGATGCGGTCAGCTACCCGCTCACCGCGCGCGGGGTGGTGAAAATGCTCTTCACCGACATCGCGCTGATCGAGTTCACCGATGCGGGGCCTCTCCTCCGCGAGGTGGCCGAGGGGCTCTCCCCGGAGGACGTGCAGGCGGCGAGCGGGCCGGCGCTGCGCATCGCCGAGCCGCCGGGGATTTTGCCGCGTGCATCGAGCAGGCCGCCGCGCCCCTGATCGCGCGCGGCTTTACTTTCACCGCTCCGCCGGGGGATCATCTCACTTCCGGCATATTTTCTCGGAACACTGCCGCCGCCTGAATGAAAAGAGGAGCCATCATGTACAGTACGGGCAACGTCATCGTCACCACCATCCATGTCCTTTCTGCCATCCTCGCCGTGGGCGGGGTGGCGTTTGTCCGCTTTGTGGTGCTCCCCTACGCGGCGGGCCTCCCCGAGGCGGACCGCGGCGCTTTCATGCAGGGCATCCGCAAGCGGTTCGTCCCCATCCTGCACGGCTCTTTTCTCCTGCTCATTCTCACGGGGATCCATCACATCACCCGGCTCATCCGCGGCGGGCTGGCCATCTCGCCCGAGCTAATCGTGAAAATCGCTCTCGCCCTCATCATCATCTTCATCGGCCTCGCCCTGACGCTCTCGAAGGGCTTCGAGGGCATGAAGAAAAACCCGAAGATGTGGCTCACGGTGAACCTCACCCTCGCCCTGATCGTCGTTTTTCTCGGCATTCGGGTGACGCACTAGAAAAAGAAAATGCCACTCTTCATCATCGGCGTTCTGGGGCTACCCTCATCGCGCCCCCGTGGCGGCGGTTTTCGGAAGAGTCGGCAGGACAGGGGGTTTTTTCAGGAGCTGGCGCGCCACGTCGATCCGCCCCGAGGAAGCCGCGGGGACATCGACGCGAAGGGCGTCTGGAAGGACGGCATGTGGACGCTGGAGCTGCGCCGGAAGCTCGACACCGGCCACCCCGACGATGTCGTCTTCGTGCCGGGGAAAAAGCACGCTTTCGGTCTCTCGGTCCACGACAACGACGGCGATGTGGACCACAGCTACTCGATTGGATCCACGCAGCTTATTTTGAAGAAATAGAAAACGGGTGCGCGCTCACAAGGGTGCGCGGGAATGGACTTTAAAATTCCGGGCTGCAGGGGTTGCGGTAGGGCTGCGCATCCGCCCGCTGTTGCCACTTCCGCGCTTCCTCGGGATTGGCGGAAACGCCCCGCCCCTTCCGGTACATCCAGGCGAGAAAGCGCTGCGCCCCCACGTGTCCCTGCTCCGCCGCGCGCCGGTACCAATTGAAGGCTTCCGCATAATCCCGGCGGCGGCCGCGCCCTTTGTAGTACATGTCCCCCAGAAAGCTCTGGGCGTTCGGATGATTCTGTTTCGCCGCCTGGAGGAACCACCGCATCGCCTCGCGGTCATCCCGTTGCAGGACATCTCCCCGCGTGTACATCCATCCGATTTTGATCATGGAATCCGGGTCGCCGTGCGCGGCGGCCTGATGGAACCAGTACAGCGCCTCGCCGGGATTCTTCTTGATCCCTTTTCCGTTGGTGTACTTGATCCCCGTGTTGTACATCCCGGCGACGCTGCCGTTCTCGGCGGCGGTCCGGTACCACCTCACGGCCTTGGGGTAGGAATGCTCCACCCCCAGGCCGAAGTCGTACAGATAGCCGAGCATGTTCTGCGCTTGCGGGTTGCCCTGCTCGGCGAGGCGGCGGAACTCCTTGAACGCCACGGTGAGATCGCGGCGCGTGTAGGCCGCGTGCGCGGAGGCGAGATCCGCCTGCGCAGGAGAAGACAGATACACCGCCAGCGCGAAAAAAACACATCCCCCGAGCAGATTCCGGAAAATTTTGACTCTCATCTTCTCATCCCTCAATAGCCGAAAGGAAAGACCGT
>JAQBZT010000032.1 GCA_027622355.1 bacterium
AAGGTTGGCGAAAAGCCCGAGTTTTTGCCGGAGGCCGAGAATCGCCTGCTCGGGGCGCTTGTCGCGGGGCAGATCGTCCCACTTCGGGCCGCCGACAGCGCCGAAAAGGCCCGCCACGCTTTCCCTGCAGACGCGAAGCGTCGCCTCGGGAAGGGGCTCGCCCACCGCGTCGCAGGCCGTCCCGCCGCACAGGGCCTCGGTGAACGAAAACGTCAGGCCGAAGCGCGCGCCGGCCGCCTCGAGCACCGCCCGGGCCTGGGCCACCACCTCCTGGCCGATGCCGTCTCCGGGTAAAACCGCAATCTGGATGCCGCTCAACTTTTTCTCCCTCCGCTTCCAAAACCCATGACGAAAAGACAGACCAGGGCCTCAGCCCCCGAAGCCGGAGATGTAGGGCAGCTTCGCGGAAACCTCCCGCACTTTCGGGAGGTTGGCCCGCAAATTCTCGAGGACGCTCCACGTTCCCCGCAAAAAGGCGCTCCTTCGGGCCTCGTCCATCTCGATGGGAAAGGAACCTCCCTCGAAGGCCACCGTCAGCGCTTCCAGATCGACGGTGTAGACCGTGCCCGGCTTCTCCTGCGTCCGCCGCATGAGCGCTTCCGCGTCCTCCGGCGAGAGGGTCGCCAACGGCACCCCGATGGCGAAGCAGTTGCCCGCAAAGATTTCGGCGAACGAAACGCCCAGGATCAGCTCGAAACCCGCGCGCATGATGGCCTGGGGGGCGTGCTCGCGCGAGGAGCCGGAGCCGAAATTGCGCCCGACGATGAGGAGTTTCGCGCCCTTGTAGGCGGGCTCATCGAGGGGATGATCCGGGTGCCGCTCGCGCTCGTCGCAAAAAAGGGTTTTCTCCATCCCCTCGAAGGTGATCGCCTTCAAGAAGCGGGCGGGGACTATCCGGTCCGTGTCGATGTCATCGCCCGGAAGCGGCACCGCCCTTCCCTTCACCTGAACAATTTTCCGCACGCTCATTTCCGGCTACTCCACGTGTGTTTTCGGGTCCGCGATGGACCCCTCGATGGCCGAAGCTGCCACCGTGACCGGGCTCCCCAGGTGGGTCCGGCCCCGCGGGCTTCCCTGCCGCCCGATGAAATTCCGGTTCGAGGAGGAGATGCTCCGCTGGGCGCCCTCCAGCTTGTCCGGGTTCATCCCCAGGCACATCGAGCACCCGGCGGCGCGCCACTCGGCCCCCGCCTCGAGGAAAATCTCGTCCAGCCCCTCGGCCTCGGCCTGCACCTTCACCTGCTGGGAACCGGGCACGACGAGCATCTTGACGCCCTTCGCCACCTTATTCCCCTTCATCACCCGCGCCGCCTCGCGCAGATCGGAGATGCGCGAGTTGGTGCAGGAGCCGAGGAAGGCGACATCGATCTTCGTTCCCGCGAGCGAATCGCCCGCCTTGAGCCCCATGAACTCGTAGGCCTGCGCGGCGGTCTTGCCCTCTTCGACATCGAACGAATCGAGCGCGGGGAGTTTTTCGCCGACCCCCACCGACTGTCCCGGGTTGATTCCCCAGGTCACCATCGGCTCGATGGATGCGCCCTCGATCTCGAATGTCTCATCGTACTCCGCATCCGCATCTGAGGCGACGGATTTCCAATATTCAACCGCTTCATCAAAGTCATCGCCCTTCGGGGAGAACTCTTTCCCCCTCAAATATTCGAAAGTCGTCTCATCGGGATTGACGTAGCCGATGCGGGCGCCGCCCTCGATGCTCATGTTGCAGACCGTCATCCGCTCTTCCATCGTCATCCGGTCGAATATCTCGCCAGCGTATTCGTAGGCGAAGCCGATGCCGCCCTTGATCCCCAGGTCGTGGAGTATCCGGAGGATGACGTCCTTCGCGTAGACGCCCTTCTCCATCTCTCCTGAAACCTCGATCCGCCGCACCTTCAGCCGGCTCAGGGCGAGGGTCTGCGTGGCGAGGACATGGGCCACCTCGGTGGTGCCGATGCCGAAGCCCAGCGAGCCCAGCGCCCCGTGGGTGCTCGTGTGGCTGTCCCCGCAGGCAATGGTCATACCCGGCTGGGTGAGACCGGTCTCGGGACCGATGACGTGAACGATGCCCTGCTTCCCCGAGTCGAGCCCGAAGAAGCGGATGCCGTATTCGTTCACGTTCTGCTCGAGGGTGGCCATCATCAACTCGGCCTGCTCATCCTGGAAGGGCCGAATCTGGGTCAGGGTCGGGATGATGTGATCCACCGTCGCGAGGGTGCGCTCCGGGAAGGCCACCTGGGAGCCCGCCTCTTTCAACAGCGCGAACGCCTGGGGTGTCGTAACCTCATGGATGAGATGAAGCCCGATGAAAATCTGATCCTGCCCGGAATCGAGCTTCGTCACGGTGTGGCTGTCCCACACCTTGTCGTAGAGCGTTCTTTCCGACATTGCTCCCTCTCAGGTGGTGGCGCCGGAGCGGCCCAGCGCCGCGCGGAGGCTGCCGATGTAGCGGCAGGCCGCCGCCTGTTTCTTGTCCAGCTCTTCCTCGGCTTCCATCACGTCAATGAGCGCGCTTCCGACGATCACGCCATCGGCGTGTTCGGCAACTTCCGCCGCCTGTTCGGGGGTCTTGATCCCGAACCCGACGACGACAGGTCGGTTTTTCACCCGGTTGATCCGCTCGAGCACCCCGGCCAGATCGGCGTCCAGCGCCTCCCGCGCGCCGGTGACGCCCATCTGCCCGACATAGTAGATGAAGCCCTTGCCCGTATCGTTGATCAGCTTCACGCGCGAATCCGGGCTCGTCGGGGCCAGCATGAAGACCGGCGCGAGGGGATACTCCGCCATCGCGGCGAGCAGATCCCCCGCCTCCTCGGGCGGCAGGTCGGGCACGATGACGCCGTCCACCCCCGCCCGGGCGGCGTCGCGCGCGAAATCATCGAGGCCGTATACCAGCACGGGGTTGTAGTAGGCCATCAGCACCAGCGGGCACTCGGGAATCTCCCCCCGCACGCCGGCGATCATCGCGATGACGGCCCTGAGCGTCGTCCCCGCCGCGAGCGAGCGAGCGCCGGCGCGCTGGATGGTCGGCCCATCCGCCAGCGGATCGCTGAAGGGAACGCCGATTTCAAAGCCGTCCGCGCCCGCCGCGGCAAGTGCGGGCAGGAGCCGGCGCGTGAACTCGAGACTCGGATCCCCCGCCGAGACGTAGGGAAAGAGCCCGCCCCTTGCCTCCGCCTTCAGGCGAACGAAACACGCTTCGATGCGGCCGGCGTCTTCCATCACGCGCCCCCGCCTTCCGGCCCTTCGCCAAGCTCGCGGAGGAGCCCCTCGGCCTGCTGCACGTCCTTGTCCCCGCGGCCTGAGAGGCAGACGATGACGCTGCGCGGCTTCCCGTCCCGGGCGGCTTCTTCGGCGAGCCGACCGAGATAGGAGATGGCGTGCGCGCTCTCGAGCGCGGGAATGATGCCCTCGAGGCGGGCGAGCTTGCGGAAAGCCAAGAGCGCCTCCCGATCATCGGCCGTCACGTACTTCGCCCGGCCCGTGGCCTGGAGATGGGCATGCTCAGGCCCGACGCCGGGATAATCGAGACCGGCCGAGACCGAGTGCGCGGGGATGATCTGCCCATCGTCATCGTAGAGCAGGTGGGTCTTGCACCCGTGAAGGACGCCGACCCTTCCGGCATTGAGCGAGGCGCCGTGCTCCCCGCTCTCCAGACCGCGCCCGCCCGCCTCGACGCCGATGAGCGCCACCCCCGCGTCCTTGATGAAGGGATAAAAGAGGCCGATGGCGTTGCTCCCTCCGCCGACGCAGGCGACGCAGACATCCGGCAGCTTGCCCTCGAGATCGAGCATCTGCCGGCGCGCTTCCTCGCCGATGACCGATTGGAAGTCGCGGATCATCATCGGGAAGGGATGGGGCCCGACGACGGAGCCGATGATGTAGTGCGTGGTGCGCACCGAAGCGGTCCAGTCGCGCAGCGTTTCGTTGGTCGCGTCCTTGAGGGTGGCGCTCCCGGAAGTGACCGGGATGACCCGCGCCCCGAGCAACCGCATCCGGAAAACGTTGAGCGCCTGGCGCCGGGTGTCCTCCTCCCCCATGTAGACATCGCACTCGAGGCCGAAGAGGGCGGCCGCCGTCGCCGTGGCGACGCCGTGCTGGCCGGCGCCGGTCTCGGCGATCAGTCGTTGGCAAGCAGGGCCTGGCCAAGCGTGTTGTTGATCTTGTGGGCGCCCGTGTGGCAGAGGTCCTCGCGCTTAAGGAAGACCCGGAGGCTGCCCAGATCCTCGGAAAGCCGCCGCGCGAAGTAAAGCGGGGTCGGCCGGCCGACGTACTTCGCCAGATATTCCTTGAGCTCGGCATGAAAGACCGCATCGCCCCGGATGCGCTCGTAGGCCGCCTCGAGCTCCTCGAGGGCCGGCATCAGGGTCTCGGGAACGTACTGCCCCCCGAAGATGCCGAAATGTCCCTTGGGCTCAACCGATGGCTCTGTCATCGTTTTCTCTCTTCGGCGGGAAGGGCCGCGGCGGCCGCCCGCGCATTTTCAATGAACGCCTGGACTTTGGCGAAATCCTTGCGCCCGGGAGTTCCTCCCTCGACGCCGCTGCTCGTGTCCACCCCGTAGGGCCGCACCTGGCGGATGGCATCGGCCACGTTCTCGGGCTGCAAGCCACCCGAGAGAATGATGTCTCTTTTTTGGGCCAACTCGCGGGCGATGGACCAGTCAAACGTCTTGCCGGTCCCCCCGAGTTTCCCCTCGACATAGGCGTCGAGAAGGAGGGGGAAGCCGCTGTAATCCTCCGCCAGATCGAGCGTTTCACGGCCGCTCACCCGCAGGGCCTTGATCACCCGGAGGCCCCGCTCCCCGAGCCAGCGGCACACCTCGGGCGGCTCGGCACCGTGGAGCTGCACCACATCGAGCCCCACCTCCCGGGCGATGGATTCGACCCGCTCGGGGGCCTCGTCCACGAAAATTCCCACCCGGGTGCCCAGCGGAGGGAGCGCCGCGGAAACCGCCCGGGCGGCGGCCGGATCCAGGCAACGGGGGGTGCCGGGAACGAAATTGAGCCCCAGGGCGTCGGCCCCTTGCGCGAGGGCCCAAGCGGCATCCTCGGCCGCCGTCACGCCACAGATTTTCACGCGGATCATCGCTACCGGGCCTCCCCTGCCGTCAAACCCGGCTGTTATAGCATGGAGTCGCGCCGGATTCCCAACAGAAGTAGACAGAAATCAGGGGGGATTTCTAGCCGCCGAGGTACATCATCTTGACCTCGGCGTTGCTGAGGAGGTCCTGGCCCGTGCCCTCAAAGCGGTTCCGGCCCAGTTCGAGGGCATAGCCGCGGTCGGCGATTTCGAGCGCCCGGGCCGCATTCTGCTCCACCAGCATGATGGTGATACCCTCCTTGGCCAGATTGATGATTTTCTCGAAGATATCGGTGACAAACTTGGGACTCAGGCCCAGGGAGGGCTCATCGAGCATGACCATCTTCGGCCTCGTCATCAGGGCCCGGCCCATGGCGAGCATCTGCTGCTCGCCGCCGCTCATGGTGCCCGCCATCTGCTTCTGGCGCTCCTCGAGGCGGGGAAAAAGGGAGAAGACATACCCCATGCTCTCTTTTATCTTCCGGGAGTCGCGCTCCACGTAGGCACCCATCTCGAGGTTTTCCCGCACGGTCATTTGATTGAAGACGATCCGCCCCTGGGGCACATAGCCCAGCCCGCGGGCGAGAATCTGATCGGGGCGGTAGCCGACGATGTTCTCATCTTTGAAGCGTATCTCGCCGCCCAGATAATTGATGAAACCCATGATGACCTTGAAGGTGGTGGACTTCCCCGCGCCGTTGGGGCCGATGACGCTGACCACTTCCCCCTCGCGCACCTCGAGGGACACCTCGTGGAGAATCTGGATGCGGCCATAGGCGGCGTTTACGTTTTTGAGTTCCAGAAGAGGCATGGCGTTAATGTCCGAAATAGGCTTCGATGACTTTTTCGTTCTTCTGTATCTCTTCGGGCACCCCTTCGGCGATTTTTTCGCCGTAGTCCATCACGAATATCTTCTCGCAGTGATTCATGATGACGTTCATGTCGTGCTCGACGATCAGTACGGTCTTGCCCTGCTCCTGAATCTCGTGAATCCGATCGAGGAGATCGTTCAAAAGCGTCCGGTTGACGCCAGCGGCCGGCTCATCGAGCAGGATCAGATCGGGATCAGTCATGAGGGCCCGGGCGAATTCCAGCAGTTTCTGCTGGCCGTAGGAAAGATTGCCCCCGTACTCGCCGCGCAGTTTCGTGAGAGTGACGAAATCCAGCAGCTCCTCCGCGCGCTTTCGCGCCACCCGCTCCGGAACCCGCATGTCAGAGACCGATAGCATGTTTTCGAACACCGTCATCTCGCGATAGATCCGCGTAATCTGGAAGGTCCGGCTGATGCCCTTGCGAAAGATCTGGTAGGGCTTCAGGCTGATGATATTCTCCCCTTTGTAGATGACGGTTCCGCTGTCGGCGGGGATGATGCCGGTCAGGAGGTTGAACGTGGTCGTCTTCCCGGAGCCGTTCGGTCCGATCAGGCCGGATATCTTGCCCGCGGGCACCTGAAAGCTGCACCCATCCACCGCATGGATCCCCCCGAAATGCTTGTAGAGATTCTGCACGTCGAGCGCGATGTCGTTTTGATGGGCCGTTGTATTCATCATCTGCAACCTCGCTCTAGTGGACCATTCCCTTGCGCGCCCAGCCCCGATCAATGAAAAAGCCCATCAAGCCCCGCGGCATGAAGCGCGCGACCGCGATGATGAACAACCCATAGGCGATGAGGTGGGCGGTCGGGAAGTTGATCCAGGTCAGCTCCTGCACGATATACAGGATCACGGCGCCGATGATCGGTCCGATGACCGTTCCCTTTCCCCCCACCATCGCCATCAGCTTCATGGCGATGGTGATCTGGATGAAGAAATCCTGATCCGGATCGACGTAAAGCGTCTTGTAGGCCTGAATGCCGCCCGCAAACGCGGGAAAGATGGCCGAGAGCACCAGGGCCGAAATTTTGTAGTACGTCGTGTTGATCCCGAGGGAGCTGGCCGCCACCTCATCCTCCCGGATGGCGTTCAGCCGGATGCCATAGCGGGAGTGCCCCACCCAATAAGAAACCAGGATAGTAATGACCATCACGATAAGCATCGCGTAGTACGTCTCGAAGGAGCTGTCGACATTCGGCATGCTGATCCCGTCGCCGCCGTGAGTCAGGCTGTCCCACACCGTCACGATGACGCGCGTTCCCTCGGCCGCGCCGAGCATGGCGATCGCGAAGTAGGGACCCTTCAGCCGAAGGACGGGAAACCCGATGGCGATGGCGAGGAGGATGGCGATGGCCGCGCCCACGAACAGGGTAGGCACCCAGTGCCAACTGTAATCGGTCACCAGGATGGCCACAGCATAGGACCCGATGCCATAGAACACCACGTGGCCGAAGGAAACGTAGCCGGTATAACCGCTGATGATGTTCCAGCTCAGCGAGAGCACCACATACATCATGGTGAACATGGCCACGGAGCGTAGATAAAGGGGAAGATGAACCGGGAGAAAAAACAGCACAGCGGCACACACGCCCAGAAAAATAAGGTTTCTCACATCCTCGTGCCGGCTCATACTTTTTCTCCTAGCCTTCTTTCGCGCCCAGCAGACCGCGCGGCCGGATGAGAAGGACAAACACCATCAGCCCGTAGGCGGCGATTTCGACCATGGCCGTTCCGTTCGGGACCATGAACGAAATCAGGCTCTCCATCACCGCGAGCATCAGGCCGCCGATGAGGGCCCCGATATAGTGGCCGCGCCCGCCCAGAACGATGATGGCGAAAGCCTGAAGCGTGTAGAAAATTCCCGTTTCAGGATTGAAGCCGAACTGGATGGAGATCAGCGCGCCGCCCGCCGCGGCGAGCGCCGCCCCCAGCCCGGAAGTAATCAGAAAGATTCCGTATATGTTGATCCCGCAAACCAGCGCCACGTCCCTGTTCTGGGCGGTGGCGCGGATGGCCTTGCCCAGGCGGTGAAATTTCAAAAACAGGAACACGCCGATCGAGATCACCGCCGCCATGGAAAAACTGATGACCTTGTTCATCCCGACGGAGATATTTTGCGTCAACCGGATGGCGTCGGGATTATAGGGGATGGTGCGGAAGTCCGTCGTGAATATCCATTCCACGACCTGGATCATCACGAGCCCGAGGCCGAACGTGATCAGAAGCGGGGTCAGCTCGGGTCCGCCCACCACCGCGTTCAGCAGAAGCTTCTGGACAACCCAGCCGAAGGCGAAGGCGGTGGGAAGCGTCAGGAAAAGCGCCAGCAGCGGGTCCATCCCCAGATAAAAAAAAGCGGTATAGGTCAGATAGGCGCCCATCATCACCGTCTCGCCGTGGGCCACGTTGATGATGCGCATGACGCCGAAGATCAGCGTCAGCCCGACGGCGAACATGGCGTAGACGCCGCCCTGCATCAGGCCGTTCAATATGACCGTCGTCAGGCTGGCGAGCCACTCGGCATCGAAAAAAACGGTCTCATTCCAGACGCCGATGGCAAACGGCAAGGCATAGGCCCCCGCCAAAAAGGCGCCCAGAAAATACCGGCTGCGGATCTCCGCCTTTTCCACCCGCCTTACCTCTTGCAATGAAGTTGTAATGAAGCCAATTGAATGAAGCCAAATTTGACGCAAGGCCGGAGCCGCCGAAACGGCTCCGGCCCTGAGTAAAAATCTACACTTTCAAGCACATTGATCGCTTAAACCTAGTTCTTCGGGCTAGTTCTTCGGCCGATCGCTCCATTTCGGCATGGGGATCTGCGCCTTCGCTTCAGCCACATGCGACGGCCAAATGATCTTCCGCTCGCCGTTGAGAATCTGGAACGTCAGGCCGTCGTGCACGTTTAGCCCCTCGCTGTTGACCTTGTAAGTGCCGAACATGGTCTCGACCTTGATGCTGGCCAGCGCATTGCGGAGCTTGGTTCCGTCAAAGCTGCCCGCCTTTTTGAGGGCGGCCTCGGTGACCTGCATCGTCGCGTAGGATTGGCCCGCGTGGTAGTTGGGCTTCACGCCATAGCGCTTCGTGTAGTTCTCGATGAACACCTTCATGCCGGGGTAGCCGAGCTTGAGGACGGGCTCCCACTGACTGAAGCCGACGACGTACTCGGCGGTGGCGCCGAGCTGCTTCGCGAATTTCGGGAGGCCGGGACCGACCGTTCCCGAGAACATCTTGAGGTTGATCCCCAGCTCGCGGAGCTGGCGGATCTGGGCGGCCGAGTCGTCGAAGTAGCTGTTCGAGATGATCACCTCGGCGCGGCGGGACTTGATCTTCTGCAGAAGCGCGGTGAAGTCGGTCTGCTTGCGGGGATAGTTTTCCGCCAGGACCACCTTCAGGCCCAACTTCTTGGCCCATTCCTGCGCCCCATTGGCCACCATCCGGGGGAAGAGGGTGTCGGCGCTGATGATGGCGATGCGCTTCGCGCCGATTTCCTTGGCGAGATACAGGGCGCCCTTCTGGTAGTTTTCCGCCACCGCGATGATGTTGAAGATGTATTTCCGGCCCTTCTTCCAGATGACTGTCGAGGCGGCGCCGGAGGCGATCATCGGCATCTTGTAGCGCTCGGTCACATTCGCCACCGCATCGGTGATGCCGCTGGAGTAAGGGGCGAGGACCACTTCCACCTTGTCTACGGTGATCAGCTTCTCGAAAAGCTTGATGCTGGTCTGCTTGTCGGATTTGTCGTCCAGTATATTGAGCTTGACCTTGCGGCCCAGAACGCCGCCGCGGGCGTTCAACTCATCCACAAACATCTTGTAGGAGTTGAGGACGCGGCCGGCCGGCTCGGCGAAGCGGCCCGTCTGGGAGATGGCACCGCCGAACGTGACGGTTGCCGCCCAGGCAAGCGGGGCCGACAGCATGGTGGCAGCCGCCAGGACGGTTGCTAGCGTAAAGCGCAGTCGGGTTTTCATTCCGATTTTCCTCCTCGGTAGGCCCTCGAAAAAAATCCCGGGGCATGTAATTACATGGAAATTCCTAACCCAAAACCTCAGAAATGAAGATTAATCCTTCAAAAGGACCATTTTCCCTTCGGATTACGAGGAGTTGCGTAATTCTCCCCTCAAATATTCAATCGGTGGGATTATCTTACCGGATGGGAAGGAAATGTCAAAAGGCTATTTTGGGGGCTATTTGGGACCGTCCGCCTGGGCAGATTGGGCGTTTACCGGGCACTCCTCGACCCATTCGGCCCCATCCTCGCCGAATTCTTTTTTCCAGATGGGAACAATCTGCTTGATCCGGTCGATAGCGTAGCGGCAGGCCTTGAAGGCCGCGTCCCGGTGGGCCGAGGCCGCCGCAATGCCCACGGCGATCTCTCCGATCTGGAGCGTCCCGATGCGGTGGGCGATGGCGATGCGGGTCACCCCGTAGCGCTCCTCGATCTCCTCGATCACCTGGCGCATCTTCTTCTCCGACATCTCGGGATAGGCATGGTATTCCAGATGGGTGACCTTCTGTCCGCGGCTGTGGTCCCGCACATGGCCGGTGAACGTACAGGTCCCTCCGGCCTCCTCGGCGCGCACATCCGCCATCAACTCGGCGATATCAATCGGCTTGTCCGTGATTCGGCAGATCACGCCGCTATACCCCCCCGCTGATCGGCGGGATGAGGGCGACCTCATCCCCCGCGGAAATGGCGGTTCCCTCTCCGGCAAACTCCTGGTTCACCGAAACAGCGATCGACTCCATCCGGCCCTCGAAAACCGGATACCTGGCCTCGAGCACCGCCCGCAGATCGGCCACCGTTCCCCCTTCGGGAAGATCGAGGACCACCTCCTCCGCCCCGGTCACCTCCCGGGCCCAGGCGAAGCATTTGAGCCGAACTTCCATCTCACCTCCGCAACATTTGCCCCGGAACGCGAACGGGACAAAGGATATCACCCCTAAATAGAGAATAGGAACCGGCCGGCCTTCGATCAATGAGAGAGAACGACGCGGAACGTACCCGGAAAACGGGAATTTCCCGCTATAATGCCGCCATGAACCCCCCTGCCCCCGTCAGCCTCCTGAATGCCCTCGGCGCTGCGCTCAAGGAGGGTCCCATCCCCTTTCACAGGTACATGGAACTGGCCCTCTATCACCCCGAGGGCGGCTACTATTGCCAACCCGCCCCCCGCATCGGGCGCGGCGGCGACTTCAAGACCAGCCCCCACCAGAGTTCCTGGTTCGGCCGGATGCTTGCCCGGCAGGCAGAGGCGCTCTGGGATACGCTCGAGAAGCCCGATCCTTTTACCCTGGCGGAATTCGGCCCCGGGGAAGGCTGGCTGGCCTACGATCTTCTCGCGGCCGTTGGGGCCGGCGGGGAAAATACCTTCGGCGATGCCCTGCACTATCTCCTCATCGAACAAAGCCGCCCCGCGGCCGGGCGCATCGCCGATCGGATCGAGAGGTGGCTGGAAAAGCGCCCGGGCGCGCCCCGTGCCGAACTCGCTGCCGCCCTCCCCGATGCGATGGACGGCCTGATCCTCGCCCATGAATTTCTCGACGCCCTGCCCACCCATCTTCTCGTCCAGACCCGGGAAGGCTTGAAGGAGCGTTACGTCGAGCGAAGGGATAGCACCCTGGGCTTCACCGAGGGGCCGCTCTCCGACCCCCGGCTCGCGGGGTGGTTCGAGCGGCTGGGGGTCAGGCTCTCCGTGGGACAGACGGCCGAGGTCTGCCCCGCCGCCGCGGAGGGGATTGAGTCTGCGGCCGCGAGGCTGCACCGGGGCGGCATCCTGATCTTCGACTATGGATTCTCCGCGCGCGTCCTCTACGGGCCGGATCGCCGCGAGGGAACGCTCAGAGGGTACCGGAACCACACCCTGATTGCGGATGTCCTCACCCACCCGGGCGAGACCGATCTGACCGCCCACGTGGACTTCACCGCCATCCTGCAAGCCGCACGGGCGGCGGGCCTCACCCTCGCGGGCTTCACGGATCAGTGCCATTTCCTGCTGGGGCTGGGAATCGCCGAAGCGCTCGCGGAGGGCGGCCCGGAGGAGGCGCGGGCGCGCCGGGCGGCCATGGGACTGCTCGATCCGGCCGGCCTGGGAGGGGCCATCAAGGTGATGCTGCTCGCCAAGGGCTTCACGCCGGGAGAGCTGCCGGCCTTTTCCATGAAACCCGACGATCGGGAATCTCTCGCCACGCTGGGGGGGTAGCCTCAGAAACCGGCCGGGCGGAGCGCCTTCACCTCAAGCTGAACGGTTTCCGCCCCCCGCCAACGGTTCAGCCCCGGATGAAAGGCCACATCCAGCTTCCCCTTCAGGGCATCCGGCGAATCCAGCAGCTCCCCCATCCCAAAGGCGATGGCGTCCAGCACCTCGCGGCGTTGCCGCAGCCGGAACTTGAGGTGCGCTCCCTTTTGCCCGACAAGCTGTGGCGTACCCTCCACCTCCACCCCGCCCACGGCGAACAGGGGGCGCGGATTTCCCGGGCCGAAGGGCGCCATCTCCTCAACCCGCCTCAAAAGGGCCACGTCCAGCTCCGAAAAATGCACCACAGCGTCCAGCTCCAGATCGGGCACGGCCGGCTCGCCGCCCAGCATGCCGCGGGCCACCTCCGAGAACCGGGCCCGGAACGCCTCGAACTGATCCACCTGGATGGAAAGACCGGCCGCCTCCTTGTGCCCGCCGAACTGCACCAGCAGATCCGCGCACTCTTTGAGCGCGTCGTAGACGTGAAAACCGGGAACGCCTCGGACAGAGCCCCTCCCCATCTCCCCTTCAAAGTGAACCAGCGCGGCGGGCCGGAAGTGCGCATCCACCAGGCGGGAGGCCACGATGCCGATAACGCCCGGGTGCCAGCGGTGGCTCCCCAGCACGATCGCCCCGAGCTCCGCCGGGGGCGGTCCCGCTGCGAGGAGCGCCTCGGCCTCCTCCACCGCCTCCTGTTGCAGTTCCTGGCGCTGGCGGTTCCACTCCTCAATGCGTTCGGCCCCCGCCCGCGCCCCTGCCGCATCTACCGCGGTGAGCAGCTCCACCCCCAGGCGAGGCTCGCCCACCCGGCCCGCCGCGTTGAGGCGCGGCGCGAGGACAAACGACACATGTCCGGGCGTCAGGCTGTCGGCCTTGAGATCCGCCGTCAGCTGAAGGGCGCGCACGCCCGCTTTCTGCCCGCCCGGAGCGCCCGCGGAACCCGTCTCCTTCGGGGGGGAGAGCACCTCCAGGCCGGTCCGCACCAGGACATGGTTCTCCCCCAACAGCGGCATGACGTCGGCCACCGTCCCCAAGGCCACGAGATCGAGATGCTGTCTGAGATTCGGAAGATTCTCTGCGCCGTTCGCTTCATACAGCCTCCGTCGAACCGCCACCGCCAGCTTGAAGGCGATGCCGACTCCCGAAAGGTCCTTGAAGGGATAGCCGCACCCCGGCTGGCGGGGATTCAGGACCGCCACCGCATCGGGGAGGCGTTCAGCCGGGCGGTGGTGATCGGTCACAATCAGCGAAATGCCGGCCGCGCGGGCCGCCTCGGCCACCTCTACCGCGGCGATGCCGCAATCCACCGTCACCACCGTCGCACACCCCGCCGCCTTCAACTCCATGAGGCCCGGCAGGTGAAGCCCATAGCCCTCCCGGAGGCGGTGGGGAATGTGGTAGTGCACCGGAACTTCCAGTGCCCTGAAAAAATTGACCAGCAGGGCTGTCGCCGACATACCGTCCACATCATAGTCGCCATAAATCCCGATCGGAGCCCGGCGGGCGATCTCCGCGGCCAGATGGACGACGGCGGCTTCCATGCCCTTCATGCCGAAGGGATCGTGGAGCGAATCGAGGGGGGCGACAAGGAACGTCCGGGCGGCATCCGGCTCTGAGAGCCCGCGCAGGGCAAGGAGCCGGGCCAGCAGTTCGGGAATTTCGAGATCGCGCGCCAGATGGAGAGCCGTGTCCGCATCGAGGGGGCGCACCGCCCAGCGGCGGCGCGAAGCGAATTCTTTTTTCGCAGAATTCATACTGCCTTCCGGGGGGAGCGGGGGCTAGTTCCCTTGCGGCTCCGCGCGATCGCTCTCGGGGCCGCCGCCGATGCTTTTCTCGCCGTTTTCTTCTGTCTCGGGCGAATCGTCCTCGGGTCCCATGCGCGCGCGGCCGCTCGTCCGCCAGCGGTCGCGCTTTCGCGGCTGCGGCAGGGAGAATTGCAAATCGCGCCGGGCCTGCTGGAAGCCGCCCGCAGGTACACTCGGCACCGGGCGCTCCAGCCCCACCATGGCCAAAAGCATCCGGTTCATCACACGCACAGGCTGGCAGGCGTTCTCGTTGATCAGGATCGAAAAAACGAGCACTTCGCCGTTTTTCGCGGCCGCATAGCCGCTCAGGGCATGTACACCGAACAGGAGACCGGTCTTGGCCCGCACCCGGCGCGCCTCGGGCCGGCTGCGGAACTTTTTCCGCACGGTGCCGTCCACCCCGACGACAGCCAGCGAGGCGACGAACTCGGGCCGCAGGCGAAAATCGTGGTACACGCGCTCCAGCACCGTCGCAAGCACCCGCGGGGTGGTTTTGTTCAACCGGCTGAGCCCCGAGCCGTCGGCGAGTTCAAAATGCGCCGGCGAGATGCCCAGACTCACCAGAAACTTCCGCACCTCGAGCAGACCGTTCTCCGCCGTTCCGGGAAGCCCGTGCAACTCCGCCCCCATTGTCTTCAGGAGTTGCTCGGCCATGAAGTTGTTGCTGAACTTGTTCAAGCCCCGGATGATGACACCGAGCGGACGCGACAGATCGCGCGCGAGCAGGCGGGCCTCCTTGGGCGTGCGCCCCTGGAGGATGCCGCCGCGGACGGTGACTCCCTCCTTCTGGAGAAAGGTGCGGAAGCTGGCCGCCGCGAACCGCGTCGGGTCGGAGATCGCCGCGCGGTAGCTCCGCCGGGCGGAGCGGATCGGCACCCGCCCGCTCACCTGAAAGACGTCGGCATCTTTTTCGTCGCGGCGGTGAATCCCAATCCGCGGATAGCTCCGGCGCGGGCCGGTGGTGACACGGTTCTCCAGGCGGATGCCTTCGGAGG
>JAQBZT010000033.1 GCA_027622355.1 bacterium
TTTGAAACAGCCTATTTTCCCATATCCAACAAGCCTGCGGATTTCAAGCGGACCGGCCAGAAACCCGAAGAGATGAGCTACCTGGAGCTGGACAAATACATCAATACCATGAAGCTCAACGGCGTCGACATCACCGCATACCAGGTGGACCTCTGGGCGAAGCTCTCCTTTCCGTTCGTCAGCTTCGTCCTGGCCCTCGTCGGCGTTCCGTTTTCGCTAAAATCCCAGCGGAGCGGGGGCATCGCTCTGGGGGTCGCGCTCACCCTGTTCATCGGCACCACCTATCTGGTCATCTTCTACATGGGGCTTTCGCTGGGTCATGCCTCCCGGCTGCCCCCCGTCATCGCGGCATGGGGACCGAACGCGCTGTTCCTGGCCGGGGGGGTATATCTGCTGGCGCGAGTCCGGAACTAGTACGAACTACGACGAACGGGAAGGCGCGCGGGAAATCTTCTCCAGTATCCGCTCCTGGAATTCGGCGGGCCTGTCGATTTCCATTTCCACCGAAAGGACACGAAGCGGCAGCCCCGAAAGAAGAGAGGCGGCTTTCACCCCGTCTTTTCCCGTCGTCACGATGAAGTCGGCGCCCCGCTCCCGAAAGGAGGCGGCGATGATGTCCGTGTGGGATCTCTGGTAAGCGGCATGATCGGGAAAAACGAAAAACTCCCGCACATCAGCGCCCAGGGCGGAGAGCATCTTCCGGAACCGATTCGGGTGGCCGATACCGCAAAAGGCAACGACGACTGCCCCCCGCAGCAATTCCACACCCTGGGATTCCGCGCGGCCGCCCTCCAAAAGAGACCCGGGGACCAGCCGTCCCTCGAATATTTTCTCGGAAGGCACCCGCTTTTCCACTTCCCTCCGGCCTTGGCCGTCAACTTCCCCCGTAAGGAGGACGACATCCGCCGCCGAAAGCGCCGCGGCCGGCTCGCGCAGCACCCCGGCGGGAAACACCCGGCCATTGCCGAAGGGGCGCTGGCCGCGCAAAAGAACAATATCCACCGAACGCTCCAGCCGGAGATGCTGAAAGCCGTCATCGAGCACGATGACATCGGCGCCGAAGGCGGCGACGGCCCTGCGCGCCGCCGCAAGCCGGTTTCGGCCCGTGATGACGGGCATGTCGGGAAAGCTTCGCGCCAGCATGGCGGCCTCATCGCCCGCGGGCGGCGAATCCATCACCTTGCCTTTTCCGTCCCCGACGGCGGCCACTTCCTTCAGCGAGCCGCCGTATCCCCGGCTCACAATCGCCGGCCGGAATCCCCTCTCCCGCAGAAACCGGGCGATCCAGGCCACGGTCGGGGTCTTGCCCGTCCCGCCCAGGACCAGATTGCCCACGGAGACCACCGGCCGCTCGAAATGAAACGGCTTCTCTCCCCCCGGCTGGTGCGACTGGCGGCGCAGGCGCATCGCCTTTCCATACGCCCAGCCCGCCGGAGCAAGCCCTCCCGAAAGAAGGCGACTCCAGATCGGAGCGGCCGGGTCTCCGTCCAGCGCCGAAAGAATGGTCCCCCGAAAGCTCATGCGCCCGTTCTTCCTTCTTCGCCAAGGGCTTCGGCCAGAAAACTCACCGTGCGCCCGGCCGCCCCCTGATTCGAGCGGACAAAGGCCCGGGCGCTCGCCCCGGCCGCCTCTCTCGATCGCTCGTCCGAAAACCACTCGAAAAGAACGCTCCGCATCTCTTCCTCATCCGCGACCTGCCGCCCCGCGCCCTGCTGAAGAAGACGCTCCGACATCTCGGAAAAATTCGTCATGTGCGGCCCGAACAGGACGGGAACCCCCCAGCGGGCAGCCTCGATGGGGTTCTGGCCGCCGTGCGGGATCAGGCTGCCGCCGAGGAATGCAGCCGTCGCGCATTCATAGGCGGCCGCCAACTCCCCCATCACATCCAGCAGCACGACGCGCCCGCCCGGCGGAGGTGCGCTCCCCTCCGCCTTCAGCGAAGACCAGCG
Organism: bacterium; assembly: GCA_027622355.1. NCBI lineage: Bacteria > bacterium. The sequence goes on from JAQBZT010000033.1 coordinate 1,950, forward strand.
GCGCACCTCAAATCCCTCGTTCCGCATCGCCCTTTCCGCCTCGTCGATTCTCTCGAGATGGCGCGGCGCCAAAAGCACTCCCATGGTCGGAAAATGGGACTGCAGCGCCCTGCAGACGCGCGCAACCGCCTCCTCCTCGCCGCGATGGGTGCTCCCGGCGACAAGAACGGGGGCGCAGCCGCCCAGCCCATAGCGACGCCGCGCGGCCATTTCTTCTCTGGCGTCCGAAACGGGCATATCGTACTTCATGTTCCCCGTGACTTCGACGCGGCGCGCACCGAGAGAGCGATACCGCTTTGCATCGCCTTCCTCCCGGGCCGCGACCGCGGAGAGCATTTCGAGCAGCGGGCGGAACAAGAAGCGGAATTTTTGGTAGCGGCGATACGATCTTTCCGAAAGCCGGCCGTTGACGAGAACGACGGGCATCTGTCTCCGGCGCGATTCCCGGATCAGGTTCGGCCAAAGCTCGGTCTCCACGATCACCAGAGCGCTTGCCCGGGTGCGATCCAGCGCCGAAAGAACCGCCTTCGGAAAGTCGAAGGGGACGTAAAACACCATCCTGACGCCTTCTATCTTCTCTGCCGCGGCCCGCCCTGTCGGGGTCACGGTGGAGAGAACGATTTCGCGGTCCGGCCATCTTTTGCGAATCGCGGAGATCAGCACCTCGGCGACCCCCATCTCGCCGACAGAAACAGCATGGATCCATATCCGGCCGCCGCTTCCGGGCGGCGGGAGGGGGGGGATGCGGCCGAACCGCTCACCGAATCCTTCGAGGGGCCGCCCCCGTCCCCATCCGCGTACCAGGAAAACCAGCAACAGCAAGGGGGAGAAGAGCCAGAGCCCGAGACGATAGAGAAAGAAGATGAAGGCGGTCATGGGCGGTTCCCGAGGGCGGCTCGGGCCTCCTCGTTCACCGCGAGAAGGCGCCGCTCAACCTCGGCCCGGTACTCCTCCAGGGAACCGTCCTCTTTCACCTCGGTAATTTCGAGAGGCTCCCCATAGGAGAGGATCAGCCGTGTAAAGGGGAAGGGGATGATCGTTCTGTCCCACGTGTTCAGCCGAAAGCAGGACGAGGCCGCAAACCCCAGGGGAACGACGGGAAGGCCGGTCATCGCGGCCAGAAAGACAACGCCCGGCTTCAGTTTTTCCGCGGGGCCCTTGGGGCCGTCCGGGGTCACGGCAAGATGAAAGCCCGCTTTGGCCGCCCGGGCCATCTCCCGAAGGGAAACGGCGCCCCCTTTCTGGCGGCCGTCCATGCCCGCGGATGAACCCCGGACACAGCGGCTGCCGAGCCCCGCAACGATCTGGGCGAGCAGCTCTCCATCCCGGCTTCGGCTCGCCAGGCAGGCCCGCGGAACGCCCGGATAGAAAAACGACGGCAGCGCAATCTGGTGATGCCAGAAAACGCCGATATACGATCCGCTGGGTTCGCCGAGAATTTCCCGGTGCCGGTCGGGCTGAAGGCACTCGCCCCGGGAGGTGGCGTAGACGAATTTCAGCCAGGCGGCGACGCCCGCCCCGGCCATTCGGACGGAAAGCGGCGCCGCGGGATCGCAGCCCCATTCGTCGTAAACCGCGCGGGTGCCCTCTTCCGGTGTTCGGCTCAATCGAAAGACTCCATCATGTCCCGTATATGATCGGCCGCGGCGGCGTAGGGATTTTTTTCGGACAGCATCGAGCGCACCCGCGCAAAAGCTTCCTTTTGCGCGGAAGAGAGCCCTGGATTTTCCAGAATATCTATCATCAGTGCGGCAATTTTTTCTGGCCGTACATCTGCCTGGTAAAGTTCGGGCACTGCCCCCTTCCCCGACATCAAATTCACCAGACTGATGTAATCCACCTTCAACAGGAAGTATTTCACGAGAAAATAGCTCAGCCGATCGCCCGCATACACGACCACCATCGGCGTTTCCAAAAGAGCGGTTTCGAGGGCTGCCGTTCCGCTGGCGAGCACGGCTGCGTCCGCCGCCCGCATCAAGGCGTTTGCGCTTCCCCGAACGACATGAATGAAACGCTCATCCGGCGAGAGGCGCCCCGCAACGGTACCCGGCGGCAAGGCTTCCGCCTCGGAAACCGCAAAAAAAGCGTCGGAATATTTTTCCCTCAGCCGGCGGGCGGCACCCGCCATGGGCGGCAGCAAACGCTCAATCTCCTTCATGCGGCTGCCAGGAAAAAGAGCGATGGTGCGCCCCCCCTCGGGAATCCCGAGCGATTCGCGCGATTGCTCGCGGGAGGGAAAATCACGCAACGCATAGGCGAGAGGATTTCCCACATACACGGCACGGCCGCCCTCTTTTTGAAAATAGGCCGGCTCGAACGGATAGATAGAAAGGCTGAAATCGAAGAGGCGGGCAATCTTTTTCGAGCGCCCCTCCCACCATGCCCAGACCTGGGGGGTGATGAAATAGGCGAGCCGTGGCGGGTCCGGAAGTTTTTTCAAGGCACCGGCGACGGCCAAGTTGAAACCCGGATAATCCACCATGATGACCACATCCGGCGGGCTACGCCGGACGCGCCGGACCAGGTCGTTCCGGATCTTCCGCAGCTGGAAATACGCTTTCGGAACATCCAAAAACCCGATGACCCCATGGGCCGCGATGTCGTGGATGACTTCGGCCCCCGCCCTCCGCATTTGCTCGCCGCCCATGCCGAATATCTCGAGATGGTCATATCTTTTCTGGAGTTCCGCTGCGAGGCAGGCCGCGTGGAGATCGCCGGAGGGTTCCCCGGCGACCATCATGATTCTTCTTTTTGAGGAAGTCATTCTTCGGGAGCTTCCTTCCAACCCACAAGCGCGATCCCGGCTTTGTCCGCTTCCGCCAGGGTGGCTTCCTTGTCCAGAAGAAACGTCTGCCCGGCTTCAAGGATCAAGGCCGCGGCACCGCCCTTCCGCATGGCGCGGATTGTTTCGGGCCCGACCGTGGGGATGTCGTATCGCGAATCCTGCCGGGGGCGGGCCACCTTTGAGATCACCGCTCCCTTTCCCGCCAATTTACACCCTCTCCGAATGGCCTCGTCGGTTCCCTCCACCGCTTCCACCGCCACCACCGTACCCCTGCGGACCACAACGGTCTGGCCAATGTCGAGGCGGGTCATCTCCATCGCCGTCCGAAAGGCGATGAAAGCGTCGTTCTTTTGCGCCGGAAGAATCGCATGCACTCCCAGCGTCCCTGCGGGCGTCAAGAGATGATCCAAAAATTCCGTTTGGGGGATGATTTCCATGCCGTTTTTGGTGAAAAATTCCATCACGGCGTCCATGATCGTGACATCGGAGGTATTCCGGGCGTTGCGGATAAATTTCAAGGCCTCCAGATCGAATTTCGGATTCTGAAACAGCATCCGTTTTTCGACTTTTCCGGCAAAACAAATCTGGCGGACGCCCTGATCCTGAAAAAAGCGGAGTCCCTTTTTCGGCTGCGCGGGTGAAAGACGAGTGATGGTGCTCGCAGAGTCTTTCAGATAGCCCTCGACTTGGGAGGAAAGGGCCACGACGGCGACCTCGTGGCCTTTTTCCCGCGCACGAAGGAGAAACTCCCGCGGAAGCTTTCCCGCGCCTGCGACAAGGCCAATTTGTTTCAGAATGGTACCCATGGGATATGCAGTTTAGTTGGAAACGGGGGCGGGAACATTCAGTAATTCAAGGACATGAAGCGCCACATCCAGCGATCGCAGCTCCCGCTCCACATCCTCGATAATTTGTCCCGAACGGATATTTTGGATGAAGTGGCGCAATTCCAGCTTCAACGGGTTCTCATCCTTGTGGACGAAAACCCGTTCCACCTGCGTCTGCTCCCGGTATTTTAGCTCTTCCCGGGTCAGGTAGTGTTCGCTGCTGGCCTGCCTGTGGATGCGGAGTTCCTGGTCGGCATAGTCCAGAAAAATGTAGGAATCCAGCTGTGAAATGGCCATGGTGCGTATTTTGCTCTGCGTCACGCGGCTGGCCGTCAGGTTCGCCACGCAACCGCCCGAAAACCTCAGCTGAACGATGGCCACATCATCCCGATCGCTGAGAACGGGGCCTCCCACGGCGGAAATGGAGACTATCTCCTCCTCCACCATCCGAAGCACGATATCGAGATCGTGAATCATGACATCCAGTACAACCCCGTCTTCCCGGATGCGCGCGGCGAAGGGACCCAAACGGCGACATTCGATGAGAAGTGGCTCCTGAACGATCTGAACCATCTCCTGCACCGCACCGTTAAAGCGTTCCACATGGCCCACATGCAGCACCAGGGAGTTTTTCCTGGCTACCTCGAAAAGATCGCGGGCTTTGTCCAGCTGGTTACTGATGGGTTTTTCCACGAGAACATGGAGTCCCGCGTTCAGGAACATGCGGGAAACCGGATGGTGATCGGGGGTGGGGACGGCGATGACCACCGCGTCCACTTTCCCGATGAGTCCGGACGCATGGGGAAAGGCTTCGGCGCCATACCGGTCGGCGATCTCGCGGGCCCTGCCAAAATCCTGGTCCGCTACCGCGACCAAACCCACGTCCACATCCATCAACTCGCTCAGGGCGGCCACGTGGTAACTTCCCATGTGACCGACCCCGACTACACCCATTCGAATAGAAGTCATTGGTAATGTATCGCCTTTGGCGAACAGGGTCATACTTTACCTGCCACAATGCCGCGTTCCGAAGAACGTAAAAATTCTAACATGGATTCGAGCTCTCGTCCCAACGGAATCTCCCGCTCGATTTGTTCAATAGACTCCGCCAATGTACTCGATCCGCCGTACACGATTCGATAGGCCCGCTTCAGGTTTCCCCTGATCTCGGCAGAAACGCCGCGCCGGCGGAGCCCCACGACATTCATCCCCCTCACCCGGGGAGGACTGTCGTCCACCATGAGAAACGGCGGAACATCTTTCCGCAGGGCGGAGGGCCCGTTTACCATCGCCCCTTCACCTATCCGGCAAAATTGATGTACGCCGATAAAATTCGCTATGCTCACGTCGTTGCCGACCTTCACATGGCCCCCGAGGTTGACGGAGTTGGCCATGATCACCCGATCGCCCACGGTGCAGTCGTGCGCGATATGGCAGTACACCATCAGGTAGCAGCCCGCACCGATACTTGTGAGGCCATCTTCTTTCATCGGCCGGTGGATTGTCACAAATTCGCGGATGATCGTTCCGGGACCGACCCGGATCTCCCCGCCCGCGCTATCGAGCCGGGTAACCTGTGCCTCCGCCCCGATGACGGCGCCCGGAGATATCCGGCAGTTTTCGCCAATCTCCACCCGAGCCTCGATGACCGCATTGGGGCCAACCTGAACGCCGCGCGCGAGGCGGACGCCGCCGCCAATCACGGCCCCCGCACCCACGGACACTTCTTCATCAAGAATGGCGTTCGGATGAATGTTTGCAGCAGGATGAATATTTGTCATGGCACTTCCGGGGGCTAAGCAGAGATAGCGTTGATGACAGCCTCCGTGGAGATTTCTCCATCCACCGAGGCCGTACATTTCATTTTCCAAAACTTCCCGCGGTTTCTCACCAGCTGCGATTCCAGGCGAAGCTGATCGCCGGGAAAAACGACGCGGCGGAACTTGGCGCTGTCGATTCCCGCGAAAAAGACGTCGGTTCCCTTCACGGCAAGCCCCAGCTTGAAGATACAGAGCAAAGACGCCTGGGCCAGCGCCTCAATCTGGAGCACGCCCGGCATCACGGGCCGCCCCGGAAAGTGCCCCTGAAAAAACGCCTCGTTCAAAGAAACATTCTTCATGGCAACGATGGAATTCGCTTCCGTATCCAACTCCAAAATCCTGTCCACCAGCAACATCGGATACCGGTGGGGGATCAGATCGAAAATTTCTTCCGACGTATTCATTGCTCACCTTTCTTGAGATCAGATTCGATTGTCGCCACCCGGCGCATCAATTCGGGCAGGCGGCGATAGGCTGCGACCCTTCTTCTCGCCTCTCCAATCTCGGTGGCGGGTGCATCCAGATATGTCTTTCCGCCCTCGAGGTTCTTGGTGACGCCCGCCTGGGCTCCTATACGCGCAAAATCTCCCACCTCCACATGGTCGGCGATACCCACCTGGCCACCCACCAGGACGCCATTGCCGATGCGGGCGCTGCCGGAGATGCCCACCTGGCCTGCGATAGCGCAATTTTCTCCGATCTTCACGTTATGGCCAACCTGGACCATGTTGTCGATTTTCGTTCCCCGGCCAATCCGGGTCTCGGAGAGCGCCGCCCGATCGATGGTGACATTCGCGCCGATTTCCACATCATCTTCAATGACAACGGTTCCCGTCTGCGGGAATTTCACCAGTTTCCCGCCCTCATCCGGGACATATCCGAAGCCGTCCGTACCAATCACCGTGCCCGCATGGACAATCACCCGATTGCCCAGCCGAACACCTGGATAGAAGACACAATTCGGATGGATCACGCAGTCCTCGCCAAGCCTGACCCGCTCTCCGATCCGAACGCCCGCACCGATCGCGGAACGATCCCCCACCTGCGCCTCTGCGTTTATGGACGCCCAGGGGCCGACGGATACCGCCGCACCAAGACGGACAGTGGCATCTATCTGGGCCGATGGATGAATCCCGGGGGAGATTTTTTCCGGCGATCGGAACAGGAGGATCGCCCGAATGAATCCCAGCATCGGGTTTTCACACTGGATGACGGGTTTCCCGGGCTCTAGGCCAGGCGGGACAATGAGCGCTCCGGCTTCAGAAGGGCGGTCCAGCCGGCGGGGAGAGTCCGCGACACTGATCGTGTCCGGCGTTGCAAGTTCGTATTCAGCCACATCTCGGATGTCAGGATCCTCTGAGCCGATGAACTCGCCCCCGATCCGCTTGGCGATATCCGAAAGGTGCATCCTACTTCTTCCTGTCGTACCGTTCGATCACCAAATCCGTCAGGTCAACAGCCTTGCTCGAGTAAACAACACCGCCCAGCTGGCTGTCCACGATAAAGTCGTATTTGTTCTCTTTGCCGATCTCGGTGACGACATCCCGCACTTCATTGACGATCTTTGCAAACATTGCCCTTTGGCGTTCGGTCAGATCGCGTTCGCTTTCCTGAATCAAGCGCTTGAGCTCATCCTGGCCGCGGGCAATTCCGCGTTGTATCTGGCGCAGCTCTTGGGACTTGCGCCCCCTTTCCGATTCACGCCAAATCGCGCTCTTCTGATCGATCTCAACCTGCATCGCGCGCATCTTCTGAACCTCGGCGCGAAGCGATTCCCGTTTTTGTTCGATGTCTTTTTTCATCCGGTTCTTTTCTTTCTCGATCTCGTCGCGTACCCGCTGGCCCGCCTTCGAGCGCAGCCATACCACTCGCACCTTCACAATACCGATCTTCGTCTCGGCCTCCGCCTGGGACATAGTGCCCGGCAAAAGTACAAGCGAGGCCCAAAAAAATATTCCGAACATCCAGGCGATGTGACGAGCCATGCGCTTTAGCTCCTATCCGTGTGGTCAGACAGCGGCACTACCTTAAAATTGAGTTCCGAGTCCGAAGTGGGTCTCGCGCGCGCGCTCACCGCGCCTCTTGTCCAATTTCCAGCCGACATCCAGTCTTAGCGGGCCGATGGGGGTAAATATCCGCATTCCGACGCCAACGCTGGACCGGATATCGCTCAGATCAAACGCGTTGTGCCGCTCCCAGACATTGCCGGCCTCGAGAAAAACCACGAACTGGGTCGGCCCAAAAAACGGATGCCTCAATTCCGTGGAAGCAATCCCGCTGGAGAAACCTCCCAAAGAGTCACCGCTAGAGTCTTTCGGTCCCAGATCCCTGAGCGTAAAACCTCTCAAATCATCCAAAAACAAACGCCGAAAAGCAGGGAGATCCCCTTTGAATGAATCCACATACTGGCCACGGACTCTAAACGACCACACCAGTTTTTTCAACAATCGAAGCCGGAGCGTCTCCCCGATATTGTACCATTGGCGGTATTCCGTCAGAAAGGAACCAACATCCACATCGCCGCCCAACGGGCCCCCGGTAATGGAAGGCTGCAACCTGATAAGTCTCCCTTTATCCGTAAGAATTCTCCGGTTCCTTGTGTCGTATGAAAAGGTGGGCGTAAACCGGCTGCTCAGGAGCGTATCATTTTCCTGATCGACGATGCTCTGTGGCGCAGTACTCGAGACGCTCAGCACCTTTGAGTTCGAGAGCTCATATTCAAGCGTCAGGAAGAAAAACTCTCTCAACTCCTTTCCTATCCGGACCCTTCCGCCTTCAGTCCGTGTATCGAAGCTCACAAAGTCCTGGTCCACCAGAAAAGCGTCAAACCCGAGAGAAAAATCCTTGTCCTTGAAATTCGGATCCTCGATGGTAACTAAAAAATCTGTTCCCACCCCCGAGAACCGGGCGGAAGCAAGCGCCCTTAATCCAGTGCCGAAGAAGTTGTTCTCCTGTATCTGGGCCGTCAGCTGAACTCCGGTACGGTTGTTGAAGCCGATGCCGCCAGCGATCGACCCCGTAGGCTGCTCGTTCACTTCGATATCTATATCGAGCACATCCTCCGAGCCGGGCCGCTTTTTTTCCAGCACCTTGACGCTGCTGAAATATCCCAGAGCCTGGAGCCGCCCCCGGGTCCGCCCCAACGCCCTGGCGTCGTACAGAGAGCCCTCTTTGACGCGCACCTCCCGGCGGACCACGTTTTCTCTCGTTCGGGTGTTTCCCTTGAAATTCACGCGGCCGATGTAGACCCGCCGGCCCTTTTTGATGTCCACCCTCAAGTTCGCCGTCTTTTTGACGTCGTCGGTTTTTATCGTCGGGCGAACGTCCACAAACGCATAGCCGCGCTGGGCAAACGAATTTGTGATTCCCCTTACATCCTGAGTCATCAAGGAACGGTTGAATACATCCCCCACGAACATCTGCAATTCCTTTTTGAGCTCTTCCGGCGGAATGACATCTTCTCCGCCCCTGATCTCAACCTCCGCGAGGGTGTATTGAAGACCCTCGCTGATGGGGATGGTAATGTTCAGCTTTCCCCGTTCTCTGTCCTCCCGGATGATCGGCTGTCCCACCTGGACCTTCAAAAAACCCCGGGATTGGTACAGGGCGCGGGTGCGAAGAAGATCTTTCTGAATGGTATCGCCTTCATAAATACCGCTATCCGTAATCCAGGAGAAGATGCCCCACTCCCCCGTTTCCATGGCGGAGAGGATGTCTTTTCTCGAGATGTTTTCGTTTCCCCGGAAGGTGATGGTCTCAATCCAGACGTTCTCACCCTCGTCCACCTGGAAAATAACCGCCATCGTATTGGAACGGCCCTGTTTCAGCACTGCTTCCACCCGGGCGAAATAATATCCCTTTTGCTGATAGAGCCTGCGGATGTTGCGGACCGACTCCTTGACGGCCGATTCGTTGACGATAGTCTGGACCTTGGCCGTCACGCCCTGGAGGATATCTTCCGACTTGACCTTGGAATTCCCGAAAATTTCAACGCGGTTGATAGTGGGCTTCTCGACAAGGCGGTAAATGACCTTCAGGCCGCCTTCGAAAGGTTCCACATCGACGCGGACATCTCGGAAAAATCCCAAACCGTAAATGGTTTGCACATCTTTGCGGATCTGCTCGACCAGATTTACATTGGTATAAGCCTGCCCTTCCTTCAAACCAATGTAAAAAAAGACGGTCGAACGATCGACGCGGCGGTTCCCCTGTATCTCGACCGTCCGAATCGAAATGGCTGGGCTGGAAGACTGCGCATATGCGACGAACGGACTCATGAGAAGACAAAGCAAGATCGCCGCGGCGCAGGTCGCCACCTTCGCCGCTACACGCATAAACGCACTTCCCCCTTCCGAGGCAGCGACTACCAGACGCGAGTGACGTCCTTAGGCGTCCTGAACGCTGAGAACCTCTTCTTTGGATTCAAATACGATTTCATCGCCTGCCAGCTTCGCCACAATGGTGCCGCCATCGGTGAACTTTCCGCGCAGGAATTCCTCGCTGAGGATGTCCTCGATGTGACGCTGGATCACGCGCCGGAGCGGCCGGGCGCCGTAGGCCGGCTCAAACCCCTGCTCCGCCAGCCAGTTGCACACCTCCCCAGAGAGCTCCAGGTGGAGTCCCTTGTCGGCAAGCGTTTTGTTTACCTTCTCAATTTCGATGTCCACGATCTTGAGAATGTGCTCGTGCATCAGGGGGTGGAAAATGACCACCTCGTCAATCCGGTTCAGGAACTCGGGGTTGAAGGTCCGCTTCAACTCGTCCCGGATGCTGTTTTTCATCTTCTCGTAATCTTTGCCGGTGTCGGATTTCTGGAAACCGACCGACGTTCCCTTCTCAATCGAGCGGGCGGCCAGGTTCGAAGTCATGATGATGATGGTGTTCTTGAAATCCACCACTCGTCCGTAGCTGTCCGTGAGCATCCCGTCGTCCATCACCTGCAAAAGCACGTGGTACACGTCGGGGTGCGCTTTCTCGATCTCATCGAGAAGGAGAACGGAATACGGCTTGCGGCGCACCCGCTCGGTCATCTGCCCGCCTTCCTCGTAGCCGACATAACCGGGAGGCGCGCCGGTCAGCCGCGAGACGCTGAACCGCTCCATGTATTCGCTCATATCGATGCGTATCAGCGAACTCTGATCTCCGAACATAAACTCCGACAGCTTCCGGGCCATCTCCGTCTTGCCGACGCCCGTGGGGCCGAGAAAGAGGAAGCTGCCAATCGGGCGGCTCGGATTCTTCAGGCCCGCCCGAGAGCGGCGCACCGCCTTGGTCAGCAGGCGGGTCGCCTCTTCCTGGCCGACAACACACGCGTTGAGCTCTTCCTCCATCCGGAGGAGACGTGCATTTTCAGCCTCTTCAATCCGATACAGCGGGATGCCCGTCATCCGGCTGACCACAAAGGCCACATCATCTTCCGTGACCGAAGGCTCCTCGTCGGACCGGGAGGCCTCCCACTCGGCCTTGAGCTCTTCCAGCTTGCCTCGGTTCTGCTCTTCCTGATCGCGGAGTTCTACCGCTTTCTCGAAATCCTGCTTCTCGATCATGTCTTTCTTGAGGCGGACCGTCTCTTCGATCTCTCGCTGCAGGTTGCGGATCCCGACCGGGAAGGTCTCCTGCTCCAGACGCACCTTGCTGCAGGCCTCGTCGATCACGTCGATGGCCTTGTCCGGCAGGAACCGGTCGGAAACATACTGGGATGACAGCTTCACGGCGGAGGAAATCGCTTCTCCCGTGATGCGCGCGCGGTGGTGGCGCTCGTACCTGTCTTTCAGGCCCCGCAGGATGAGCACGGTGTCGTCGCTCGACGGGGGGTCGACCATGATGCTCTGGAACCGGCGCTCAAGCGCGCCGTTCTTTTCAATGTACTTGCGGTATTCATCGAGTGTGGTCGCGCCGATGCACTGAATCTCGCCCCGGCTCAGGGCGGGCTTCAGCATGTTCGAGGCGTCAATCGAACCCTCGGCCGCTCCCGCGCCGACCAGCGTATGAAGCTCATCGATGAAGATGATCACATCCTGGCTCTGGGTAATCTCCTTCATGATGGCCTTGAGGCGGGCTTCGAACTGCCCGCGGTACTTCGTTCCGGCCACCAGGGCGCCCAGATCCAGGGCGACGACCCGCTTGTTGTAGAGAATCTGCGGGATGTCCTTGGCGATGATCAGCTGGGCGAGCCCCTCCACAATCGCGGTTTTGCCCACCCCGGGCTCGCCAATCAGGACGGGGTTGTTCTTGGTCCGCCGAGCGAGAATCTGGATGACGCGCTCGATCTCTTTCTCGCGACCGATCACGGGATCCAGCTTGCCCTCTTCGGCCAGCTCGGTCAGATCGCGGCCAAATTCATCAAGCGCGGGGGTTTTGCTCTTTTCCTTGGCGCGCGTGGCAACCGGCTCACGGAGCAGGTTGATCGTCTGCTCGCGCGTCTGCTGAAGCTTCACGCCGAAGCTGGCCAGAATCTTCGCCGCAAGGCCGTCTTTCTCCCGGACGATACCCAGGAGGAGATGCTCGGTCCCGATATAGTTGTGGCCCATCAGGCGGGCTTCTTCGACGGCGTACTCGAGAACTTTTTTCGCCTTCGGCGTGAAGGGGATATCACCCTCGACGGGTCCGCTCAGACTCTTCGGGAGGTTCCGCTCGAGTTCCAGGCGCAACTGTTTCGGATCGACTCCCAGTTTCTGGAGAACGGCGATCGCAATTCCGCCGCCATCTTTCAACACCCCGAGAAGGATATGTTCGGTGCCAAGATACTCGTGGCGGTAGTGTTCTGCTTCTTCCCGGGCAAGAATGATCACTTTACGGGCGCGTTCTGTAAATCGCTTGAACATGCGGCCCTCCTTACCTTGAGGTGGCGACTTTTCCATCTTTCATGACGACCACCCGATCCAGCCGTTCTGCGAAAGAGAGGTTATGGGTAGCAATCAAATATGTCAGCTTTTCCTCGGTATTCAGCTCCTTCAGAAGCCCAATGATCGACTCCGCCGTTTCAGAGTCAAGGTTTCCCGTCGGCTCATCGGCCAAAATGAGCGAAGGCCCATTCAGGAGCGCGCGGGCGATTGCGACTCTCTGCTGCTCTCCCCCGGAAAGTTCGGCTGGCCGATGGTGCGCTCTTTCGGTCAGTCCGACTCGGTCAATCAAGGACGTCGCCTTTTGCCTGACTTTCTGTCGGGGCTTGCCCGACATCAGCCCCGGCATCATAACATTTTCCAGCGCCGAAAACTCGGGCAAAAGGTGGTGAAACTGAAAAACGAAACCCAGTGACTGGTTTCGAAACCGCGCAAGCTCTCGGTCCGAGCGAGAAAAAAGAGGCTCACCCCGAAAGTGCACCTCCCCCCCGGTGGGACGATCCAGCGCGCCCAAAACATGGAGCAGGGTACTTTTCCCAACCCCCGAGGCACCCACCACGGCCACCATCTCGCCCCGCCGAAGCTCCAGGTCAACCCCCCGAAGGGCCCTCACC
>JAQBZT010000034.1 GCA_027622355.1 bacterium
GTGTTCCTCAGTTCGGACGCCGCCTCCTACATCACAGGGGCCCTGGTCCCGGTGGACGGCGGCCGGATGTGGGGAAGCTAGGCCGCCCGCGCGTATCGGATCGTAAAAGCCGGACTTGAGCGAAAAATCAGCAGATAAAAATAAAAAAAAGAAAGGGTCATGCCCCTCCGTTTCGCGCCGATAGGTTAGATGTGGCCGCGAGATGGCCGCATCGCCGAACAATCCGGTACGGATGATGAAAGGGGTACGGATCATGCTTTCGCAATGCTGGTGCTGCTACAACGTGAAGACGGTCGATGGAGAGTGGTGCGACATCGGGCTCCCCGGCATGGTGCGGGAGATGGAGGGCAAGGAGCACCGGAAGTTGGAAATCTCCCACGGCATCTGCCCCATGTGCTTCAGGGCGGTGATGGAAAACGTCGCGAACAAGCACACCGCCCCGCTGGTCACCGCCAACGGCAACGGAATTCACAAATAAGGGGGAAAACATCCCCCAGACAGTTGCGGGGCGCGGCGAGATGCCGCCGCTGCGGGTACTGTCAAAGGCCGCAGGCCGGGCAAACATCCCGGCCGGGCGGCCTTTATTTTTTGCGACTATTTCTTGCGGCGGGGGGCAGACTTCTTTTTCGCGGCTTTCTTCTTAACGGCTTTTTTCTTGACGGCTTTTTTCGCGGCACTCTTCCTGGCGGGAGCGCGCCGGGCCGCTGACTTCGCCCCGCGCGCGGCCGACCTCGACGCATCCGGGAGGTTGAAGAACGCCTCCCACCCCGGATAGACGGCCGAGGCCCCCAAGTTCTCGCAGATGCGGAGCAGCTGGTTGTACTTGGCCAGCCGATCCGTCCGGCTCGCCGAGCCGGTCTTGATCTGTCCCGCATTGGTCGCCACGGCGAGGTCCGCGATGGTGGTGTCCTCGGTTTCGCCGGAGCGGTGGGAGATGACCGCCGTGTAGCCCGCCCGGTGCGCCATCGCGACCGCCTCGAGCGTCTCGGTCAGTGTGCCGATCTGGTTCACCTTGATCAAAATGCTATTGGCCACCTTCCGGGCGATGCCCCGCGAGAGAATCTCGGTGTTCGTCACGAAGAGATCGTCCCCGACGAGCTGCACCTTCTTCCCGAGCGCCTGGGTCAGCGCCTCCCAGCCCTCCCAGTCGTCCTCGGCGCAGCCGTCCTCGATGGATACGATCGGATACTGGCGCACCCAGCTCTCGTAGAACTTCACCATCTGATCCGGGCTCTTGCGGCTACCGTCGGACCAGCGGAAGACATACTTCCCCTTCTCATAGAGCTCGCTGGAAGCCGGATCGAGGGCAATCACCACATCGCGGCCCGCCGCATAACCGGCGCTCTCGCAGGCCTCGAGAATGGTTTCGAGCGCCTCGTCGTTGCTCCTGAGGTCGGGCGCAAAACCGCCCTCATCGCCGACAGAGGTGCTGTAGCCGCGCTTCTTCAAAACCCCTTTCAGGTGATGGAAGATCTCCACCCCCATCCGGAGCCCGTCGGGAAAGCTCCGCGCCCCCACCGGCATCACCATGAATTCCTGGAAGTCCACGCTGTTGTCCGAGTGGGCGCCGCCGTTGAGGATGTTCATCATCGGAACGGGAAGGGTCGCGGCCCCCGCGCCGCCCAGGTAGCGGTAGAGCGGAAGGCCGTGAGCGGCAGCGGCCGCCTTTGCCGCCGCCATCGAAACGGCGAGAATCGCGTTCGCCCCGACGCGCGATTTGTTCCGCGTGCCGTCGAGCTCGCGCAGATAGATGTCCAGGGTGCGCTGATCGGAGGCGTCCATGCCGATCAGGGCGGGTCCGAGGGTCTTGTTCACATGGGCGACGGCCTGGGTGACCCCCCTGCCGAGGTAGTAGCCCGGCCGGCCGTCACGCAGCTCGACCGCCTCGCGCTTTCCGGTGCTCGCACCGCTCGGGACGGCCGCCCGGCCGAAGGCGCCGCCCGAAAGAAAAATGTCCGCCTCGACGGTGGGGTTTCCCCGCGAGTCGAGTACCTCTCTGCCAATCACCTGTACGATGGTCGTCATCGATCCGCTCCTTCCCCGCTTCGCTTCCCCGGGCCGGCGAAGAGGGCCGGCGGGGAAAGACGGGTTTCTTCACTGTTCCTGCAGGACAAGAAAAGAGTAGCCCATTTCGAGCAGCTTCGGGAAGCGCCGCGATTTCCTCCGCCGCCCGTCCCGCAAAACTCAATCCGCGCGGCTGTCCGCCCCCAGTTTCTTGAGTTCTTCCTGGAATTCCTTCAGCGTCCCGAACGAGCGGTAGACGGAGGCGAAACGGACGTAGGCCACCTGATCGATATCCCGCAACTCCTCCATCACCTTCTCGCCCACCGCCTTGCTGGAGACTTCCTTCTCCCCGATCTCGAGGATAAACCGCTCCACCCGATCCACGATGGCCTCGCGGTCCTCGGCCGAAACGGGGCGCTTCTCCAGCGCCTTCTCGATCCCGAACCGTATCTTGTCCCGGTCATAGGCGACGCGCTGGCCGTCCTTCTTCACGACGTAGGGCCAGGACACCTCGGGGCGCTCATAGGTCGTAAACCGATGGCCGCAGCTTTCGCACTCCCTTCGGCGGCGGACCGAAGTCCCCTCCTTGGTGGTGCGGCTGTCCACCACTCGGCTGTCGGGAAATCCACATGTGGAGCATTTCATAGGGAACCGTCCAGGGCGGCGGTCCGAATCTCAGGCGGTGGTTTGGGTGGAATTCTCCAGCGCGGCGATCTTCGCGAGACGGCGCGCATGACGGCCGCCCTCGAATTCCGTATCGAGCCAGAGGCGCACCAGCTTCTTCGCCTCCTCGTGATCCACGCGCCCCCCACCCAGGGCAAGCACGTTGGCGTCATTGTGCTGGCGGCACAACTTCACGGCCGATTCATCCTCGCAGGCGACGGCGCGCACGCCGGGAAACTTGTTGGCCACGATGACCATCCCGGCCGCAGAGCCGCAGCACAGGATCGCCCGATCGGACTCGCCCTCGCTCACGGCGCGGGCGGCGGGCGCGGCGAAGTCGGGGTAGTCGCAGGGCTCCTCCGAACCAGTTCCGTAGTCCTTCACGGTGATTCCCTCGGCTTCGAGGAACGCGCGGATATTCTCCTTGAGCTGAAACCCGGCGTGATCGGAGGCAAGGGCAATGGATTTCACAAAAGTCACCCCCGGAGCCGGAAGTGGAAGGGCGGTACCCGAAAAACACTATTCGCCGCATTCCGCAAAGTCAAGCCAGTTGTCCCAAACACTTATTTCAGGGCTCCTTCCGGCGCTTTCACCTTGCAGGGAAACTGCTGTCCACAAACGCGCACGCAGGCGCCGCGCTTCACGCTCGCCCGCTGGACCGAGCCGGAACTCGCCGTGGCTTCCTTCAGGTAGGTCTGCCGGCAGGCCTCCTCGCAGCCCCAGCGCTGAAGGCCGCAGTCGCCCTTCTCACCGGCAGGAGAGGCGGCCTCGCGGGGGGCGGCGGGCTTGCCGGGCGCACCCGGACTCCCCGGCGTGCCGGGCGATCCGAGCGCCCGCGGCTGGACCGAGCGGGTATCGAGGCGCCCCGTCGGCTGACAGCGGAACTCCCCTGTCGCAAAAATCTTCACCTTCCGCGAGCCCGGCGGGCATTCGCTCTGCCCCCAGGCGGGAGAAAATATCCCCGCCGCCAGAATCGCGATCCCCGCCGCCGCGAGATGCATGCGCAAACTCCTTTTCTCCCCCCGCACAGTCTCCGGCCCTGCGGGCGAAGGGTCAAGCGTCAATCTGTGCCTCCGCTTCCACCGGGCCCAGCTCGACAACCGCGGGCGATCGGTCGAGAATCCGCCGCCCGGCCTCCTCCGCCACCCTGCGGAAAGCGTTCTCGGCCGCGAGGCGATCGCCCGCCTCGAGCGTCCGGCGCGCTTCGAGGAGATGAAGCACCAGCTCCACCCAGATCGGCTCCTCCCGGGACGCATGCGCCGCCTCGGCGCCGGCTTTGAGCCACTGCTGCGCTTCCTCCCAGTTGCCCGCCTCCATGTAGAGGGCGGCGGCCATGGCGGCCGGGAGCGGATCCTGCGGCCGGGAGCGGCTGGCGGCCGACATCGCCGCCGCCTGGCGCTTGAGGCCGTCCCCATCGGCGCCGCGGTGGAGCGACAAGATGCGGTGGAGGAAGCCTGGGGTGCCGAGTTCCTTGTAGCCCGCCTCCCAGGCGCGAAGGGCCTTGCGCTCGCGGCCATCGGCCAGAGAGACGTCCCCCAGGCGAAGGCGGGGCGCGCTATCGCCGGGATGGGCGCGGACGGCCTCCTCGAGAAGCGCCGCCGCCTGCCCTCCCCGGGCGCGGGAGATCAACTCCTCGGCCGCGGCGAGGCGGATCATCTGAAGGGCGCGGCGGTCGTTTTCCTTTTCCGCGGCGGTGCCCCCGAGCGGGGCGAGGCGTTCGGCAGGGGCCAGCGCCTCGGTCCATTTCCCCGCGCCCTGAAACAGGTCTCTGAGGCGGCGCAACGCCGCCGGATGGGGGTGGCTGCCGCCCAGGGAGCGGGCGAGCACCTTTTCGGCGTCATCCACCCGGCCCGAGGCTTCCAGATCGGCGGAGAGGCGCACCGCCAGATCGCCCGATTCGGGATCGAGGGCCTGGGCCCGGCCGTGCCACTTGAGGGCATCGCGGAAATCGCCGAGCTCGGCGGCGAGATCGCCCGCGAGGGTCATCGCCCCGGCATGGTGCGGATCTTTTCGGATGGCCTTGCGGGCGTGGCGCCGGGCGCGGCGGAGATTCCCCTCGCCCCGCAGCCGGAGCGCCAGCGAAAACCGTTGACGGGCGCGCTCGCGGCGCCATGTGCGGCGCCGCTCCCGCCAGCCGCGCAAGCCCTCGACCGAGGACCGGGTGAGGGACACGAGACTCGCCGTCAGCACCCCGAGCAGGGCGGCCCCCAGCACCAGGGCGGCCAGGGGGATATCGACCGTCCATCCCGCGGAAAGGCGGACGGAGATATTCGAGCGGTTGTAGTGGAGGAAATAAAGGGCCGCAAGAATCGGCCCGAACAATGCCGCGATGAGGCGGAGCGTCATCAGCGCACCCGGCTCGGAGCGGGGTTAGCCCATGGCGCGTCTGACCCGCTCCATTTCGTTTTGCGCCGCCACCGTATATCTCGCATAGGGAATCGCCTCAAGGCGGGTAAAAGGAATCGGCTCACCGCTTTCCTCGCAGATGCCGTAGGTTCCGTCTTCTACCCGCCCGAAGGCCGCCTCGACCTCGCGCAGGCGCTCGCGCTCGCGCTCTCCCAGTTGCATGATCACCTGCTGGGAGTAGGTAGCGGCCGCCATGTCGCCGATGTCCTGGATGCCGTCATCGCCCATCTCCTTGGAGAGACTCTTGTTCGCGGCCACATCGCCGAGAATATCGCGGCGGACTTCGAGGAGTCTTTTCTTGATTATTTCAATTTCCTTCTTTTTTAAATGTTTCACGCGATTACCTCATCAGCCTTCCGAAGTCTGGACAGACTTGGGAGGGGACAATTGAAAGCTCGGGGCGTGGCCCCAAAGATCTTCAAGCCGGTAGAAACGGCGGGTTTCCTCCTGAAATACATGGGCGATGATGTCGCCGAAGTCAATGAGTACCCAACTGGCCTCATTCAGGCCCTCGACATACAGAGGCCGATCACCCAGCTCCTTGAGCTGCTCCTCGATGGCTTCGGCGATGGCGGCCACCTGCCGGGCGTTGGTGGCCGAGCAGATGAAGAAAACATCGGCCTCCGAGGAAAGCCCCCGAAGATCGAGAAGAACCGGGGCGCTTGCCTTCTTGGATTCTGCCGCAATGAGAAGTCCTTCCAGGCGCCGTTCCAGGGATTCGATCTGAAGTGCCCTCCTTGTGTTTACCGCGGCCCGGGCTTCGGGCTTCCGAAAAGGCCGCGGCAGATTATAAAAAGTTCGACCGGCGAAGGCAATAAATATCGCAGCGAGCCGCCCGCCCGGGCCCGGGCCCGGATGTCCGTGCCGGAGATCTCGAAATGGGTGATCGGAACGAAATTTATAACCTTCTTAGAATCAACGAATTGAAACTCACTATCTCCAGTGGATTCGAATGAAATTCCGCCCGGCCGGAAGGGCGCGAGGCGCTCCTTGAGGGTGCGGAGCACCTCTTCGGCGCTCTGACCCATCCGCAGGGTCACCGCAAAATTCGTCACTTCGAGCAGCTCAAGCGGCGCGCGCCAGATGTGGAGCTCGGCGAAGGCGTCCGCCCCGATGATGAAAAAGGTCTCCTTTCCCCGGCAGGGCCCCGCCTGCAGAGCGCAGAGGGTGTCGATCGTATAGGACACGCCCCCGCGTTCGATTTCGATCGGGTCGGACACGAAGCGCGGGTTGTCTTCGCAGGCCAGGCGCACCATCTCGAACCGGTCTTCTGCCGGTGCGATCTCGCCCTCTTCCTTGTGGGCCGGCTGCGCCAGCGGGATGAGGCGCACCTCCTCCAGGCCAAGCGCCTCGCAGACCTCCTCGGCCGGCCGCAGATGCCCGTAATGGATGGGATTGAACGTTCCCCCCAGGATGCCGACCCTGCCCTTCGCGGGCTCACTCATGAATCACCAGGTTGTTGCGGTGAATGATCTCGTCATAGTCCTTGCCACCCAGGATGGCGGCGATTTCGCTCGAGTGCTTTCCGGCGATTTGGGACACCTCGTCCGCGGCGTAGTTCGCGAGCCCCTGTGCCAGGGCTTTCCCATTGCTGTCGCGGATCTCGACCGGATCGCCGAAGCGGAAATCCCCGCCCACGCCGGTGACGCCGCGGGGGAGCAGGCTCTTCCCCTGCTTGAGAAGCGCCCTGACTGCGCCATCGTCGATCCGGATCCACCCCTTGGGAGAGATCGTGGTTCCGATCCATCCCTTGCGCCCGCGGAGCCGCGTCCCGTTCGGCACGAACAGGGTTCCTACCCGCTCGCCGCCCACGGCGCGGAGAATCACCCGCGGCACCCGCCCCCGGACGATGAGGGTCGAGATCCCGACACGGTTGAGCACCTTGACGGCCTTCATCTTGGCCAGCATCCCCCCGTGCGCGAGCGGGTTCACGCTCAAGCCGGCGCCCTTCATGACCTTGGCCGGCAGCCCTTCCACCCGGTCCAGGAGCTGGGCCCGGGGGTTCTTCCGCGGATCCTCATCGTAGAGGCCATCCACATCCGAGAGGATGACCACCAGCTCCGCCCCCACCATCTGCGCCACCTGGGCCGCGAGCGTATCGTTGTCCCCGAAGCGAATCTCTTCGACCGAAACCGAGTCGTTCTCGTTCACGATGGGCACCACCCCCCGCGCCAGAAGCGCCTCGAAGGTGTGGCAGGCATTCAGGTAGCGCGTCCGCACGTCCAGATCGGCATGGGTGAGCAGAATCTGTGCGATCTCCACTCCCCTGCGCTTGAAGGCGCGGCCGTAGGCCTCCATCAGAATCGGCTGGCCGACCGCCGCCGCCGCCTGCCGCTCGCGCATTTCGCGCGGGACGCTCTTCCAGAGAAGGCGCTTGACGCCCGCCGCAATGGCGCCCGAGGACACCAGGACCACCTCGCGGCCCGCGGCGCGGAGCTCGACCACTTGGCCCGCAATCCGGCCGAGAACACGGCGGTTCACCCCCCGCTCCTCCGGCGTGGTAAAGACGGAGCTCCCCACCTTGACCACAACCCTCCGGCTCTTCAGGGCCGGCTCCTCCCTTCGGCTGGAATCACGCTTCACCGATCCACTCCTTCGGCTTCATCGGAAAATTCCAGGGAGAGCCTCTCCCGGCTCCCGGCCCGGCCGAGGTGGGCTGCGATGAGGCCCCGCAGGGCATCGAGGCCCTCTCCCGTGACGGCAGAGATGGAGAGTACCTCGTAGCCCCGCTCCCGGAACCGGGCCGCCAGCTCCTGCGAATGCGCCCGCGCCTCGGTCACGTCGAGCTTGGTGAGTACAATAGCACGGGGTTTTTTCGCAAGCGCCGCCGAAAAAAGGGAGAGCTCCCTTTCGATGGCATCGAAATTCTCCATCGCCTGGTGCGCCTCCTCGACGGCATCGAGCAGATGCAGCAGCACGGTGCACCGCGAGAGGTGGCGCAGGAAGCGAATGCCCAGCCCCTTGCCCTCGTGCGCCCCCGAAATCAGGCCCGGCACATCGGCCACCACGCAGGAGTGGTACTCGCCGAGGTCCACCACCCCCAGATTCGGCTCGATGGTGGTGAAGGGATAGTCCGCGATCTTGGGGCGGCTGGCCGAGATGCGCGAGATGAGGGTAGATTTTCCCGCGTTGGGCAGCCCGATCAGCCCGACATCGGCCAGGAGGCGAAGCTCGATCTCGAGCTCATAC
This sequence comes from bacterium, assembly GCA_027622355.1. Lineage (NCBI taxonomy): Bacteria > bacterium. The sequence continues at coordinate 8,263 of JAQBZT010000034.1, forward strand.
TCCTCGCCCGGGCGGCCGTCGGTCGTCTTGCGCGGCGCCCGGTTCGTCGAACTCTTGAAGCGCTCGTTCCCCAATCCCCCCTTGCCGCCGCGCGCCACGACGGCCTCCATTCCCTCGGCCGACATGTCGGCGATGACCACACCCGTCTCCGCGTTGCGGACGATCGTGCCAATCGGAACGTGGACGACCATATCCTCCCCGTCGGCGCCGTGCATGCTCTTGCCCATGCCATCCTGGCCGCGATCTGCGCGCAAAAGGGGCTTGTAGCGAAACAGGGTCAGTGTGTTGAGCGAGGTCGAGGTGCGGAAGATGATGTGGCCGCCCCGCCCGCCGTCCCCGCCGTTGGGGCCGCCGCGGGGGATGAACTTCTCCCGCCGGAAGCTCAGGCAGCCGTTGCCGCCGCTGCCTGCCTGTACGCGGACTTTCGCAGTGTCAATAAACATATCGAATGAGGCACAGGCCCCATATCCGGAAACCTGCCCTACTCGGCGGGAATGACGCTAATGATGCGGCGGCCCTTGGCCTTGGTCTCAAACTTCAGCTCGCCGTCAACCTTCGCGAACAGGGTGTGATCGTTTCCAAGGCCGACATTTTCGCCGGGATGGAAGAGAGTGCCTCGCTGGCGGACGATGATGTTGCCCGCTATCACCTTTTCGCCCCCGAAGCGTTTGACGCCGAGGCGGCGGCCCGCGCTGTCGCGTCCGTTCGAGGAACTGCCACCTGCTTTTTTATGGGCCATGACTCCAGGCTCCTATACTCAGGCCGTGACTTCCGTCACTTCAAGGCGGGTGAACGATTGCCGGTGGCCGCGCTTGCGGCGGAGTTTCTTCCGGCGCCTGAACAGGAACGAGATGACCTTGCGATCCCGGTCCTGCGCCCGGATGACTGCCTTGACTTTCGCCTTCTCGAGCGAAGCAGCATCGGCGAAGACGCGCTCCCCGTCCACCAGGAGGCGCACGTCGTCGAGCTCGATCGTATCTCCGATCTCGCCCGGAATCCGCTCCACATCCACCACATCGCCGGCTTGAACGCGAACCTGCTTGCCGCCGGTTTCGACCACTGCATACATCCGAGGCGCTCCTCAGCAAAACTGTCAGCAAAAACCATTGTTTCTCGGGGCGTTTTCCCTCCCACACCCGCAGGGAGAAGTCCGCTTTTCTACCAATCGGGAGCGGAAATGTCAAACGGATTCAGGGATTTCCCCACCGATCGGGGATTTCCCCCGCCAGGAGCGGGTCAGCCGGCCCCCCTTCCGCCTCCCCGCCGGAGGGCGAAGGCGCCCCTATCTCCGGACCAGGCGAAACGACACATTCTTGATCCGGAACGAAACCTCGCGGCGCACGGGGAGATAGCCCTCCTTCTCCACCACGATTTCGAGCCCCTTGGTCAGGTCACTGAACTCGATCTTGAAGTTGAGGGTCATCGGGGTCAGGCCCTGGTGCACATCGTTGACGTAGACATCCGCCCCCGGCGGGTCCGACGTAATGGTCAGGCGTTGGTAGCGGATGTTCTTGACTTTGGTGGTGACGTTCTTATCCCACCAGGTGCAGCCGCCCAGGAAGGCGGGCACGATGAGGACCAGAAGAAAAACCGTCAAAAACCGCCGCGCGTTTCGTGAATGCCGGCCCATCGCTCTTTTGTCCACTCCCCACCCTTGCAGATTCTGTTTCGCCGGAGAGCGCCCCCCGCTATGCGCGATCCTTCGGGGAGGCCCACAACTCAACCAATTCCAGGAGCCGGGTCTGATCCGCGTTCTCGCCCTTCTGGGAAACCAGAAGCCCGAACATCTGCCGCACATGGTTCAGGAGAAAGACCGTCGATCCCATCCCGGCCGCCAGCTCGCAGCCCATGGTGAGGTCCTTGTGCATCAGCCCCGCCGTGAAGCCCGATCCGAAGGTCCGGGGCAGCATGTGCTTTTCCCACTTGTCCCTCGTCACCGAGTTGCACCCGGTCGCCTGGTTGATCACCTCGAGCGCCTTGATCGGGTCGAGGCCCGCGTTCGCCGCGAGCGTCATCGCCTCGCAGGCCGCGAGCAGGTTCGTCGCCGAGAGGAAGTTGTTGATGCACTTGAGGGCGTGGCCCGCCTCGACCGCCTCTCCCATGTGGACGAGCGTCTTGCCCATCTGTTCGAAAAGGGGCATGGCGGCGTCGGCCGCCTCCTTCGGGCCGCCGATCATGATGGCCAGCGTCGCCGCCTCGGCGCCGGAGACCCCGCCCGATACGGGCGCGCCCAGCATGAGGATTCCCTTTGCCTTGAGCTTCTCGGCCAGCGCCTTGGTCCGCGGCGGAAAGGAGGAGCTCATGTCGATGATCAGCTTGCCCGCGGCCAGATGCTCCGCCAGCCCCCCCGGGCCGAGAGCGGCTGCCTCGACCACGCCGCTGTCGGGGAGCATGGTGATGACGACATCGGCCTTCGCGGCAAGCTCGGCCAGCGAGGCGGCCGCCTGGACGCCCTCCCCGCGAAGGGCCTCGACCGCCTCCGGCCGCAGGTCGTAGCCCACAACGGCGTAGTCGCCCCGCCGGAGATTGCGGGCCATGGGGGTGCCCATCTTGCCGATTCCGACGAAACCGACCGTGGCCTTGCCTGGAAGAATGGGGTTCATGCGCTCCTCGCTCCATACTCGGGGTTTGGCTTTATTTCGGCTCTGCACGGCATTTTGTCAATCCCCGGCGGGGATGATAGAATCCTTTCGTTGTGCCGACAGCCGGGGAACGGTCCCCAGCGCCCCATTTCGCCCGATGGGAATCCAGAGATGTCCATCATTACGGCGGAGGAGGCGGCGCGCTTCCTCGAAGAAAACCCCCGGTTTTTTCTCGAAAACCCCCAACTCCTCCCCGCCAGCGGGCTGCTGGAGGAAAACGGCACCCCGGCCAACATCCTCAACCTGCGCAACCGTCTCTTCGAGCTCCTGCGGGATGAGCGCCAGGAACTGGTCGAGCTTCTCGATGAGATCATCGAGAACGTCCGGAAGAACGAGGACACGGAAAACAAATTTCTCGAGATCGAAAAAATACTGTTCTCCCCTCCCCTCGCCCCGGAGGTACTCCCGCGGACAGCGGAGGCGCTTGAGCGCTTGTTTTCCCTCGACCACGCCAGCTTTCTGCTTCTCGATTCTCCCGGAGGGCATCTCCGCCCCGCGGGAGAGGAAAACCCCCGCCTGCGCTTCACCCCTGCGCTGGAGGGAGAGCACGCCGGTGCGATGGAACGCATCGCGCTCTCGGGAGCGCTCTCCGAAGGGGCGGGCACCCTCTTCCCGGAGTCCTGCCGGGCGGCGCTCCGCTCCACGGCCACTGTACCACTGCGCAGCGGAGATGCCTTCCTCGGGCTCTTGCTGCTCGGATCGAAATCGCGCGAGCGCTACCGGGAAGGGATGGCGGCCCATCTTCTCGAGCGCCTCGCGCTGCGCCTCTCGCTCGGGCTCTCCCTCCTGCTTCGGCTGGACGATCCGCCCCGCTGAGATTCCCGCCGCGCGCCCGATCTGTCTTGTCACGCACATCGCAGCCGCGTAAGATGGCCCCCGTCGGCCCGCTGCCGCGCCGATCTCTGAGGGCTCCATGGAATCCTGCATTTTCTGCAAGATCATCGAGGGGAAAATCCCCTCCCAAAAGGTGTACGAGGACAAAAATCTTTTCGCCTTCCGGGACGTGAGCCCGCAGGCCCCGGTCCACATCCTGATCGTCCCCAAAAAACACATCGAAACCCTGCTCGAGCTTGGCGAGGAGCACAGCGAACTGATCGGCAGGATCCACCTCACGGCCAACCACATCGCCCGGAAAGAGGGAATCGCCGAGCGGGGCTTCCGGCTTGTCGTCAACTGCAAGGAGGACGGGGGGCAAACCGTATTCCACCTGCACTATCATCTCCTCGGCGGCCGGGCGATGGCCTGGCCCCCGGGTTAGTCCCATGATCGCCCACAAGTGGCAATGTGACATACCCCAACTCCGCCACCTTACCCAGTTCAACGAAAGCTGGTGCCCGCCCGGCCAGGAAAACCTCTGGCTCGAAACGCTCTCGGAGGCCGCCCGCGAGGCGCTGCACCGGTTCGTGGCACGGGACTTCGACTGCACCGCCGCCGAGATGCAAGCGCTCTACGAGAGGCTGCAGGTGCTGACCCAGCTCCAGTACTTCGACAAGGTGCGGAAAACGGGCGAGGACTCCCCCGAGGCCGGCCAACGGCCGCCCTCCCACGCCTCGTGAATCTCCCCGCCCCGCTACCTGGCTGAAAGCCCCGGCTTTTTCAACAAAGACCGCTCCAGCGCGATGCGGGCGAGGGCCTCGCCGATGAGGCGGTGGGCCTTTTTCGTCGCGTGGTTGTCCACCGGATGGAAATAGAGCGTGCGCGGATCTTTTTCCTTCTCGAACATGGAGAGCACGTCCAGATAGGGGAGGCCCATCTCGCGGCTCAGCCGCTTCAGCAGCCGCGCCTCCCCCTGGTAGCCGGGGTGATGGAGGGCGCCCCCGAAGGGGATGTAGGAGAGGATGACGGGAACCCCGAGCCTGTCGCGCTCTTTCTTCCATTCGCCGAGTTTTTCCGAAAACGCGCGGACGAGGGCGGGATCGCGGTCGAAATTCCGTTTGGAAACCTCGCGCTCTTTCTCGAAGTTGGCGAAAGGATTCCGCCGCTTGTAGGACTCGGCCAGCAGAATCTTCCGGATGTAGTTGAACCAGATGTTGTTCAGCCGCAGCGAGCGCACCCAGTCCTTTTTCTGGCGGCGGAACTTGCGGTCCTCTTCTTGATTCTGGCGCGCCGCCGGCGACTTCAATATCTGCTCGATGGTGCTGACGAAAAAATCGTCCGTGAACAGGGTCATCACCGCCAGATCGGGCCGGAAGCGCACCCCGTCGCGGATCAGGTATTCCAGCGAATGGGTGATGCCCCAGCCCGGCACCCCGGCATTGAAGACCTCGACCCGGTGGCCGGCCCTGCGGAGGGCATCCGCCATGACGGCGAGGAAGGTTTCCCCCTCCTCCACCCCCCAGCCGAAGGTGAAGGAATCGCCGAGGCCGAGAATGCGGATGACCCCCTCTTTCTTCTCGATCGCCATCTCGGGCCCCCGGTGGCCGTAGCGGTTGATCCGCACGTGAAAACCGAGCCCCACCTGCCAGCCGCTCACCCCCGGGCGGTTCACCCACCCGTAGCGCGGGGAGTAGGCCGTGTAGCCGCGCAGCTTCGGCTGCGTGAAAGGCGAATCCACCACGCGCAGGATCCCCTCCACGATCAGGAGAGAGACCACAATCCCCGCCAGGGCGGCGGCACCGCGCCCGGCCCAGCCCCGGAACCTGAGGGTGCTCGCCCTTGAGGCGAGGGCGGCCGCCATCGAAACCGCCGTCATCCCCCAGAACAGGAAGTTCAGAAAGCCGGGCCGGATGTGAAATTCGGCGGGCAGGAAAAGCGGGACGGCGAGAAGGGCTGCTGCCGCTGCGGCGGGCACCCAGAACGGCGCCCGCGCTGCGGCGGGAAAGATGCCACGCCGCCGCAGAACGATCAGGTAGAGGGCGAAGAGAAGAAACATTCCCGCGGCGAACACGGCAACTTCCGCGGCGCCGCCCTTTCCGCGCGCCCCGCCCGCGGGCTTGATGAGAAAGAACGAGGAAATGCGGAAAAAATGATTGCTGAAGCGGACCTTGTCCATGACCAGGCGCGCTCCCTCCGGCACGCGAAAGGCCACCTCCAGATTCTGCAGGGGTGCGAGCCGGGGGGTTGTGAAGCGGGCCCTTTGCTTTCCCTTCCCGGGGGGCAAGACGCCCGCCTTTTTGCCCTGGATGAGAACATCCGCCGGAGCGTCTCCGCCGAGGCGGTAGTAGAACTCAAGCCGGTAGGTGTCCCCGTTGCGGAAGAGGATGCGGAGGCGAGGGCGGGGGGCGCGGCTTTCCACCTCGTTCCGGCCGGTCCGCAATTCCACCGTGCGCCAGTCGCCCCCCACGCCCAGCCAACTGGCATAATGCCTGCCCCGCAGATCCAGCGCGGTCGGGTCCTGAGAGAGCGAGAAGGCCGAAACGGCGAGCGCCAGCGCGATCAGGGGGAGAATGAAAGCAGAAAAAAATCTGGCCAAATGAGAAATTCCTTCCCGAAAAGCGGTGCGGCGGGCGGGAAATTGAACGGCGCCCCCCTCCCGGTGGAAGTGTAAAAAAAACCGGCGCCGGCGGCTACCGGGCGGGCGGCACGGCCGCCTCCATAACAAGGGTCACGAAGCGGTTCAACTCATCTCCCATGACGCGCCCGTGCCTGTCGATTCCCCGGAGGTGCGGGTCCCCGCTCTCGCCCGCGGCGCAGACGGTGCAGCCGGCGAACCCCGCCGCCTCCAGCAGCTCCTGGAGCGCGCTCCGGTTGTAGATGAACCGGTGCCCCCAGTTGCGGAACATGTCGTTGACGACCCGCACATCGCTCACCGGATCGCGCTT
>JAQBZT010000035.1 GCA_027622355.1 bacterium
CTCGGCCGCATCGAGCCGGGCGAGGGGTTCGAGCTGGCCGCGGGCGCCGACATCGTAATCGAGGCGGTCTTCGAGGACATGGCGGTCAAAAAAGAAGTGTTCGGGGCGCTCGATGGCATCTGCCCGGCGCACACGATATTCGCCTCGAACACGACGGCGCTTTCCATCACCGAGATGGCGGCGGCGACCGCGCGACCCGACAAGGTGGTGGGGATGCACTTCTTCAATCCGCCGGTGGTGATGAAGCTGGTCGAGATCATGCCGGGGCTCGCCACCTCGCAGGAGACGCTGGAGGCTGTCCAGGCACTCGCCCGAAAGCTCGGCAAGGAGCCCGTGAACGCCCGTTTCGACAGCCCCGCCGGAATCGCGAGCCGCACCCTGGCGGCGCTTCTGAACGAGGCGGTCGAGGTCCTGGCCCAGGGGCTGGCCTCCGCCGAGGACATCGACAAGGCAATGAAGCTCGGGGCGGGGCTTCCGATGGGGCCGCTCGAGCTGATCGATCTCATCGGAGTGGACATCCATCTTGCCAAGACCGAAACCCTCTACCGCGAGCTCGGCGATCAGCGCTACCGGCCGAACTTCCTCCTGAAAAAGATGGTGCGCGCCGGCCATCTGGGCCGGAAAAGCGGCAAGGGATTTTTCACCTACGGCGAATAAAACCCTTTATCAAAAAAACCATAAAAAAAGAGACGAGATGGACTTTGAGCTGAACGATGCCCAGCGGCTGATAAAGGAAACGGCGGCCGCGTTCGCCCAGCGGCGCATCATTCCCGTCGCCCGGCAGAACGACATTGAGGAGAAATTCCCGGCCGACATCGTGCAGGAGATGGGCGCGCTCGGGATGTTCGGCGGGGTGATACCCGAGGCGTACGGCGGGGCGGGGCTCGACTACATCGCCTACGCCTTGCTGATGGAGGAAATCAGCAAGGCCTGCAGCTCGGTGCGGACGGTGATCTCGGTGCAGGTATCCCTCGTGGCCTCGGTGCTCCTCAAGTGGGGGTCGGAGGCACAGAAGAGGAAATATCTGCCCCGGCTCTGCTCGGCCGAGTGGCTGGGCTGCTTCGCCCTGACTGAGCCCGATGTCGGCTCGGATGCCCAGAACATCAAAACCTTCGCCGAAAAGACGTCGGGGGGCTGGCGCCTGAACGGGAGGAAGCTCTGGATCAGCAACGGCGGGGTGGCCCAGCTGGCGCTGGTTATCGCCCAGACCGACAAAGAGAACGTGCGCAAGATGGCGGCGTTCCTCGTCGAGACGGACACGCCGGGTTTTTCCTCGCAAGACATTCACGGAAAGCTGGGGCTCCGCAGCTCGAACACGGCCGAGCTCATCCTGGAGGGGGTCGAGGTTCCCGGCGCGGCCCTGCTCGGGGAAGTGGGGGACGGCTTCAAGGTGGCGATGAGTGCCCTCGACAACGGCCGCTACTCGGTGGCCGCGGGCTGCATCGGGATCGCCCAGGGTTCGCTCGAGGCGTCGGTCGCCCACGCCAAGGAGCGCCACACCTTCGGGAAGCCCATCGCCGCCCACCAGCTCGTTCAGGACATGATCGCGCGGATGGTGATCGACATCGAGGCGAGCCGCCTGCTGCTCTACCGGGCGGGCGAGTTGAAGAACGCGGGCCGGCCCAACACCCGCGAGACGAGCATCGCCAAGTACATGGCGAGCGAGACGGCTGTGCGCTGCGCGAACGACGCTATCCAGATTCACGGGGGCCTGGGCTACAGCAACGAATATCCCGTTGAGCGCTACATGCGCGATGCCCGCGTGGCGACAATCTACGAGGGGACGAGCCAGATCCAGAAGCTCATCATCGCCGGCTACGAGACAGGGATCCGGGCCTTTTCCTGACGGGACAAAACAGTTCAACTGTTTGATTTTTTAGGGATAAATAAATCGACTCCTCCTGCCCCCGGATTTGCCTCTGTTTTCTCTTGCATTTCGGCGGTCGAACGGGTAAGTGACGGGTTCTCAGAGCATTTCGGCGAAAAGACGAGGAGTCGCATGGCAGATCAGTCCGAATCCCTGTTGCGGACTTCCTTGTATGAAAAGCATGTGGCGGCCGGGGCGAAGATGGTCCCCTTCGCCGGCTTCGAGATGCCGGTGCAGTATGCGGGGGTGATCGAGGAGCATCGCCGGGTGCGCAGCGCGGCGGGCCTCTTCGATGTGAGCCACATGGGCGAGATCGAGATCGAGGGTCCAGGCGCCGGCGCCCATGTCCAGAATCTCGTAACGAATGACGCCAGCCGCCTCGAAATTGACCGGGTGATGTACACCGTCATGTGCCGCGAGAATGGCGGGATTGTGGATGACCTAACGGTCTACCGCAGCGGCGAGAATTGCTACATGGCGGTGGTGAACGCGGCGAACATCCAGAAGGACTGGGAGTGGATGTCCGCGCAGCGGGCCCACGACTGCACGCTGCGCAATGTGAGCGATGAAACGGCCCTTTTGGCGCTCCAGGGCCCCCGCGCGGAAACGATCCTCTCGGGGCTCATCCCGGGGGGCGGCGCTCTCGGGGAGATTCCCTTCTACTGGGCCAGCGCGCGCGAGGTGGCCGGATGCCGGGTGCTGGTCTCCCGGACGGGCTACACCGGCGAGGACGGTTTTGAACTCTATCTCGCCGCGGCGGACGCTCCCCGTCTTTGGGATGGGCTGATGGCGGCGGGGGCGCCGGAGGGTCTTTGTCCCTGTGGCCTCGGCGCGCGGGACACGCTCCGCACCGAGATGAAGTATCCGCTCTACGGGAATGACATTGACGAGACGACCAACCCGATCGAGGCGGGCCTCGGCTGGGTGGTCAAGTTCAAGGCGGGAGATTTTATCGGCCGCGAGGCGCTTCTGAAGATCAAGGAGGCGGGCCCGCCCCGGAAGCTCGTTGGCTTCGAGATGATTGATCGGGGCATCCCCCGCCACGGGGCGGAGATTCTCGCCGGGGGCGCGGCCGCCGGGGTGGTGACGAGCGGAACGATGAGCCCCTCGCTTGGCAAAGCCATCGGCATCGGCTACGTTCCCGTGGAATATGCAAAGGAAGGCAGCGAAATTGCGGTGGACATCCGGGGGACGGCCCGGGCCGCCAAGGTGGTGAAGACGCCCTTTTACCGGAAGGAAGAGAATTGAGCGGCAAGGCGTGCGCCGTTGATAAAAGTTGTATCCCTAGCCTGATTTTGAATCAGCATAGAAGAAGGAGGCAATCGGCGTTATGAATTTTCCGAGCGGCCTGAAATATTCGAGAGAGCATGAGTGGGTCAAGGTGGAAGGAAACATTGCCGTCATCGGCATTACGGATTACGCGCAATCCGAGCTGGGCGATGTCGTCTACGTGGAGCTTCCCGACGTGGGCAGCGATGTGGAGGCGAACAACACCTTCGGCGTGGTGGAATCGGTGAAGGCGGTTTCCGATCTGTATTCGCCCGTGACCGGCCAGATCACCGAGGTGAACGAGCAGCTCAACGATCAGCCCGAGCTGGTGAACAGCGATCCCTTTGAGGACGGATGGATGCTGCGGGTGGAGATGAAGGATCCTTCCGAGCTGGACGATCTGCTCGACGCCGATGCCTACAAGGCGTTTGTTGAGGAAGAAAGCTAGGCTTTCCGAATCGCCGCGGTTCGTCTCTGTAAGCTTTTGGCCTCCATCCGGTGGGTTCCATCCGGTGGTGCCTTTTCGCGCCCTGGCGGAAGTGAAAAGGCGCGGATGGCCATGCCTGAATCCAGCCCGAAGAGCGAGAGTCGTTCATGACGGATTCCCTGCGTGATCTCGAAAACCCGACCGAGTTCGTTCGCCGCCACATTGGGCCGGGCGATGCGGACATCACGAAGATGCTCGGCGTACTGGGGATGGGCACGCTCGATGAACTGGCGGACAAGGCGGTGCCCGCCGGTATCCGCTCCGCCACCCCGCTCCGGATGGGAGCGGGCATCACCGAGCAGGCCGCCCTCGCCGCGCTCCGCGAGCGGGCGGGGAAAAACAAGATTTACCGTTCCATGCTCGGGATGGGCTATTCCGGTTGCCACACCCCCTCGGTCATCCTCCGCAACATTCTCGAGGACCCCGGCTGGTACACGGCCTACACCCCCTACCAGCCCGAGATTTCGCAGGGAAGGCTCGAGGCGCTTCTCAACTACCAGACGATGGTGATGGACCTGACCGGATTGGACATCGCCAACGCCTCGCTCCTCGATGAGGGCACGGCCGCCGCCGAGGCGATGACGATGTGCCGCGCGGTGAGCAAGAACAAGAGCGACGCCTTTTTCGTCTCCGCGGACTGCCACCCCCAGACGATCGAAATTCTCCGGACGCGGGCCGAGCCGCTCGGCATCGAGGTCATTGTGGGCGATCACCGCGCGGATGCGCTGGTCAAAGAGCCTTTTGGCATTCTCGTCCAGTATCCGGGAACCAATGGATCGGTGGATGATTTTTCGGCGCTCTTCAAGGCGGCGCACGCGAAAGGAGCCCTCGCCGTCGTGGCGGCGGACATTTTGGGGTTGGCGCTCCTGGTCCCGCCCGGGGAATTCGGTGCCGACATCGCCGTGGGGAGCACCCAGCGCTTCGGTCTTCCGATGGGTTTCGGCGGGCCGCACGCGGCCTACTTCGCCACCCGCGAGGTTTACAAGCGCGCCATGCCGGGACGGATCGTGGGCGTCTCCATCGACGCGGAGGGAAACCCGGCCCTCCGCCTCGCCCTCCAGACCCGCGAGCAGCACATCCGCCGGGAGAAGGCGACCAGCAACATCTGCACCGCCCAGGTCCTCCTCGCTGTCATCGCGGGCATGTATGCCGTCTATCACGGCCCCGAGGGCCTGACGCGCATCGCCAAAAGGGTGCACCGGCTCGCCGCCGCGCTGGCGGAGGGCCTCGCCCGGCTCGGGCACCAGATCATTTTCGATACCTTCTTCGACACGATCGCGGTCCGCCCCTCTGACGCCTCGGCGGATGCGGTGGCGGCCCGGGCGCTTGGGCAGAAGATCAACCTCCGGCGGATCGACGGTGAGACGGTAGGTATTTCGCTCGATGAAACCACCCGGCGGGAGGATGTCGAGGAGTTGTGGGCGATTTTCGCGGGCGGCGCCCACGGGCTTTCGTTCGATGAAGTGGAAGGCGCCGCCGCCGACCGGATCCCGGAGGCGCTGCGGCGGAAAACGCCCTTCTTGACGCATCCGGTGTTTCACAAGTACCGCGCCGAGACCGAGATGCTTCGCTACATGCAGCGGCTCAAGGAAAAGGACATCGCCCTCAACCGCTCGATGATCCCGCTCGGTTCGTGCACCATGAAGCTGAACGCCACGAGCGAGATGCTCCCGGTCACCTGGCCGGAGTTCGCCGCGCTCCATCCCTTCGCACCGCTCGATCAGGCCGCAGGCTACCGGCAGATGTTCAGCGAGCTGGAAGAGATGCTCGCCGACTCGACCGGCTATGCGGCGGTTTCGCTCCAGCCCAATTCGGGTGCTCAGGGCGAGTACGCGGGTCTCCTCGTCATCCGCGAATACCACAAGAGCCAGGGACAGGGGCACCGGCACATCTGCCTCATCCCGAGTTCGGCCCATGGGACGAACCCCGCGAGCGCGGTCATGGCCGGCTTCGAGGTCGTGGTCGTCAAGTGCGACAGCGAGGGGAACATCGATGTCGCCGATCTGAGGGAGAAGGCCGAGGCGCACGCGAAAGATCTCGCCGCCCTCATGATCACCTACCCCTCGACCCATGGCGTCTTCGAGGCGGCCGTGACCGAAATCTGCGGCATCATTCACAAGAACGGCGGCCAGGTGTACATGGACGGCGCGAACCTCAACGCCCTGGTCGGGCTGTGCCGCCCCGGCGAGTTCGGTTCGGACGTCTCGCACCTGAACCTGCACAAGACCTACTGCATCCCACACGGCGGCGGTGGACCCGGGATGGGCCCCATCGGCGTCAGGGAGCACCTTGCGCCGTTCCTGCCGAAGCACTCGGTTGTTCCGGAGGCGGGGCCCGAGAGCGGCATTTCGGCGGTGTCGGCCGCCCCCTGGGGGAGCGCGGCCATTCTGCCCATCTCCTGGATGTACATCACCATGATGGGGGGCGAGGGACTGAAGAAGGCGACCCAAGTGGCGATCCTCAACGCGAACTACGTGGCCCGGCTGCTCGAGCCGCACTTCCCCGTTCTCTACAAGGGGGCGAACGGCCTGGTGGCCCACGAGTGCATTATTGACCTGCGGCCCCTTGAGAATTCCACGGGCATCTCGAACGAGGATGTCGCGAAGCGGCTGATGGACTTCGGTTTCCACGCGCCGACGATGTCCTTTCCCGTGCCCGGCACCTTGATGATCGAGCCGACCGAGAGCGAGTCGAAGGAAGAGCTCGATCGCTTCTGCGAGGCGATGATCGCGATTCGCGAGGAGATCCGCGAGGTTGAGGACGGAAAGGCCGACCCGGAAAAAAATGTCCTGAAGAGTGCCCCCCACACCATTCACGATCTGGCCGGGGAATGGCCCTATCCCTATTCGCGCGAGCAGGCGGCTTTCCCACTGCCCTGGCTGCGGGAGAACAAATACTGGCCCCCGGTCAAGCGCGTGAACAACCCCTACGGCGACCGGCACCTGGTCTGCTCCTGTCTGCCGGTGGAAAGCTACGCCGAACAAAGTTAGGAGAATGGGCCGGATGGAAAGCACCCCCGTCCGCTTCCTCGACACGGGTGCCGCCCCCGGCGCCTGGAACATGGCGGTGGACGAGGTGCTCTATACTGCCTGCCAGCGGGCGCTGGCGGAGGGCGCACCGCCCGAAAAAGCCCCGTTTGTCTTTCGCCTTTATGCCTGGTCGCCCGCGGCGCTCACCCTCGGCCGCGGGCAGCGTGCGGCGCGCGACGTACACCTGGAAAAACTGAAAGAAGAGGGCGTTGACCTTTGCCGCCGCCTGACGGGGGGGCGGGCGGTGCTGCACGATCGGGAGTTGACCTACTCCGTGACCGGTCCCGCGGCGCTCCTGGGAGAAGATGTGCGGCAGAGCTACTGCCGCCTGAGCGAAGGGCTGGCCGCCGGCCTCCGGAAGCTCGGGGCACCGGCCGAGATCGCCCCGCCGCTGGTCCCGGCCTACGCTGCGCAACCCTCCTGTTTCGCCACCACCTCGGTGCACGAGATCGCCGTCGGCGGAAAGAAAGTGGTCGGCAGCGCCCAGTGCCGCGGCGGCGGTGCCATCCTCCAGCACGGGAGCATCCTCCTTCGCTCGCCCGAGGAGCGGCTCGCGCGCCTGCTCCGCGCGCGGAGCGGGACAGCGCCCCCCACCGGCTTTGCCACCGGGCTCAGCGATGTCCTCGGCAGAGAGGTCGGCTACGAAGAAGCAGCTGCGGCCGTGCGGGCGGGAATGGAGGAGGCGCTCGGAGGGCCTTTCGTGGATGTGCCGCTGACCCCCGAGGAGCAGAGCCGGACCGATGCGCTCGCCCAGTCGCGCTACGCCAGCGCCGCCTGGACGCTCGCCCGCTAGCGGCCCCTGCGCGCGGACGGCCGTTTCCTTGACACTCCGAAGGGCTGGCCCTATCGTTTGGGGCATGCGGGCGTAATTCAGGGGTAGAATGTCAGCTTCCCAAGCTGGACGTCGTGGGTTCGAATCCCATCGCCCGCTCCAGTTATCGTCTATCCCGGCCATGGCCGGGTGAAGCGGTTTTTTCGCCCCCATCTCCAGCTTCCGGTGCGACATGAAAAACGCCGAGCGGCGCATGGCTGATCTTCACGTCCATTCGAGTGCATCCGACGGCTGCGACGCTCCCCGGCGCGTCATCGAGCGGGCGGCGGCTCTCGGTATCGCCGTCATCTCGCTGACGGATCACGACACGGTGGCCGGCCTGGCCGAAGGGCGCACAGAGGCCGCGCGCCGAGGAGTAACCTTCATTGATGGCATCGAGCTTTCCGCCATGCACGAAGGACGCCTGATCCACTTGCTGGGACATTTCATCGGTCCGGATTATTCGCCCCTGCTTGCGCAGACCGCGCGCTACGGGAACTTGCGGAAAGACCGGATGGACAAGATGATCGCGAAGCTCTGTGCGCTCGGGATTGCGATAGATGCGGCGGATTTTTACGCCCGCTACGGGGAGCGGAACGTCGGGCGCGGCCAGCTCTCCTCCTATTTGATGGAGAAGAAATTCTTCCCCACAAAGGAGGGGGTGTTTGCGAGTGTCCTGGGGCCGGAGGGGCCGGCCTATGTCAGCTTCGACATGCTGACGCCCGAGGCGGCGATCCGTCTCATCGCCGAGGCGGGTGGGGCCGCCACGTTCGCCCATCCCAATCTGAGCGGGGCGGATGATCTGATTCCCGCGATGGTCGAGGCGGGCCTCGCGGGGATCGAAACGGGCCATCCCTCCCAGGTTGAGAGCTCGCGGGCACACTACCGTGCGATCGCCCTGCGGCATGACCTGGTGGAAATGGGGGGCTCCGACTGCCACGGCGCGGTGCCCGGCCCCGAGCGCCTGGGGGAGCACTGCCTTCCGCTCGGCCGGGTAGAGGCGCTGCGCGCGCGGGCAGGGGTGTCCGCCTAGGCGGAAATCTTGGACGGGAGGGCCGGATGGCACTTCGCGATCAGTTTCTCCGGAGGTGGCAGATTCTTCGGGTATTGGAGGGGAGCGGGAGCTGGACGGCGGCGGAGCTCCTCGATCAAATCGCCTCCAATGCGGGGCCCGCTCGGGGGAAAAAATCCCCGCAACTGTGGAGCCTTCGGACGCTGCAGCGCGACCTGAATCACCTGATCCGGGCCGGTTTTCCCGTCAAGGGGGTGCGGAAAGGGCAGAAGATGCGGTATTGTTTGGCCGAAGACTACCTGGCCTCGGTCCCTGGACCGTTTCGTCCCTCGCAGTGGGCGGCGCTCTACTACGGACTCAACGCCATGCGGGAGGTGCCTGGAAGTCCTCTCCGTGAAGAGCCGCTCGGGCCGAGTGTCAGCGAGCTGTTCGCCCGGCTGCGGGACATTGTTCCTCCCGCGCTCCGGGCCTACGCGGATGCCATCGAGGGGCGCTATGCCGGCGTCGTCGGCTCTCTTCGCGAGCAGAACCGCCTCAGACGGATCGCCGATGCCCTCGGCAAGGCTATCGAGGGGCGGCGGCCCGTGCGGTTGTTGGCTGCGGGTCCCCAGGGCCAGCGCCGGAGATGGGGCCGGGTGGACCCTTACCTGGTCCGGTTTTTCGCCGGGGGGTTTTATCTCCTGGGCAGCGATTCGGCCACCGGGCGAATCGACGCTTGGCCGCTCGATGGGATAGGGTCTGTCAGGGTGGCCCCGGGCGCCTTCCAGATGCCACTCGGGATGGACCTCGAGGCGGCGCTGCAAGAGCGCGTGCGCCGGGCGCAGGGAGCGGGCGCCGAGGTGCGGATTCGGTTTACTTCGAGCGCCGCGGTACCCGCCATTGCCGCCTATCTGGAAGAGGCATTCGGCCCGGCGCGGGTGGTGCGCTCGCCGGGGCGCCGGGCGCGGGAAGTCATCGCCCAGGTGGCGGATATGGCCGGGTTTTGCCGCTGGCTGCTCTCCTTCGGGTCGGAGGCCGAGATCGTCTCTCCCCGGGAGGTCCGCCAGAAGATGGCGCAGGAGTTGGAAAGCGCTCTGGAGAGATACCGCAGGAGCGGGAACACTTCTTCCCGTTCGGGATCGGCTTGAGCCGCTGAAGAAGGAGGGCCGAACATGCGTCTGCGGAAAGAGATGATCGAGAGAATTTCCGGGAGGATTATCGGACGTCTCGAAAAGCGCGAGCTCATCGAACTTCTCGATACGCCGGCGGGCAGGCTTCAGGCGAGGCTCGCCAGCGTGATTGAGGAAGATATGATGGTCGAGGACCGCCTCAACGAAGAGGTGAAGGAAATTCTTCGCGATCACCAGGACGAGATGGACCAGGACAATATTGACTACAGCCGCTTGTTCACAATGATCAAGACCAAGCTCGCCCGCGAGCGCAATCTGGTGTTGTAACCGCTGCGGCTGGGGGGATGGGGGCCTCTCCATGAAGTTGAACCGTGAAAAGATCAACCATTTGACCAATCTCATCGTCAAGGAATTGGAGCGGGCGGATGAGGTGGAGTTCCACGCCGACACGCAGGATATCCGCACGAACGTCTTTCGCGCGATTCACGATGAACTTGCGATAGACGATGAGATTGACGAGGAAGTGCGCCGGATTCTCAGCAGCTACTCCAGCCGTCTCGCGGAAGGAACCCGCGACTGGGACATCCTCTACAACAAACACTACGAACAGGAAGCTCAAAGGCGCGGTCTTTAACGTAAAGACGCGGCGGCGTGATTCCCCTCTCGGCCCGGACGGAGTGAGATAGTGTTGCGCGTTGGGCTCACCGGTGGCATCGCCAGCGGCAAGAGCACCGTCAGCCGGATGCTGTCCGACCGGGGAGTGCCCCTCATCGACGCCGATCTGCTGGCCCGTGAATTGGTGGTGCCCGGAACAGATGGCCTGGCCGAGGTGGCGGCTGCGTTCGGCAAGGACGTTTTGGCCGCGGACGGGACCCTGGACCGGAAAAAACTGGGCGCGCGCGTCTTCGCCGACCCGGAGGAGCGCAAGCGTCTTGAGGCGATCCTTCATCCGCGGATTCAGAAGGAGCAGCACCGCCGGCTCGATGTGCTCGAGGCGGCTGGAGCGGCCGCCTTCGCCGTGGTGGATGCGGCCGTCATGATCGAATCGGGCGGGTGGTCGCGGTTTGATGTCCTGGTGGTGGTCAACTGCACCGAGGCGCAGCAGCTTGAGCGGCTGATGGCGCGCGATGGGATTGGCTTGCTGGCCGCCCGCCACCGTCTTTTGTCGCAGATGCCTTTGGCGGAGAAGGTGAAACTGGCCGACCGCGTTGTCGACAATAGCGGGACAATCGCCGAAACCGAAGCCCAGGTGGAGGAATTGGTGGCCTGGCTGGGGGAAATGGCCGCCACACAGGGCGGAGAAAAAAATGGCGAAGGGGATTGACATGGACGGAGAAAAGACCCAATATTTCTCGTGTTCGTTGGATTACCCCTTTTCAACGCCCTGCGCAAGCCTCCTTGTTTCTTTATTTGGTGCGGTTCGAATCGGAGCTTGGCGATCTGCGATTCAGATAATCCCTGGCCTGTGAGTTGAAAAGCAACGCCCTTTCCCGGAGATTTATCGCAACGGAATGTTCATGAGAAAGGGTGCTGCCTTCCTGAGGAATTGATACGTTTCACGCCCGCAATCCTGACATCCAACTTTCGCAGTAGGACAAACCAAGATACAGAATGATCGAGGTCAAGTTGCAGAAAATAAACCAAATCCTCCGCCCTTTGCGGGCGGATGTTCGCTACCTCGCTGCCGCCGCGAAGCGGGATGATAGGGGAAATATTCCCACAGGATCCGGGTTCGCCTCTCAGGCGGCGAATATAAAATCCCACCGAGTAACTTAGGAACCCAGAAAAGGAGAAGGAAGGAATGTCTGTCGCCTCCAAAGAACAAGAATTGAACCTGGCCGATCTGAAGCGGAAGACCATTCCGGAGTTGAACGATATTCTCAAGCAGCTCAACGTCGAGGGGGCCGGCGGTCTGCGCAAGCAGGATCTGATCTTCAAGATTCTCGAGGCCCAGACCGAAAAGGACAAAAACGGCCACATTTATGGAGAGGGCGTCCTCGAAATTCTCCCGGATGGCTTCGGGTTCCTTCGCTCTGTCGCCTACAACTATCTGCCGGGGCCGGACGATATCTACGTCTCCCCCAGCCAGATACGCCGGTTCGATCTGCGTACCGGCGACACCGTTAGCGGGCAAATCCGCCAGCCGAAAGAGGGCGAGCGCTATTTCGCCCTCTTGAAGGTGGAGCAGATCAACTTCGAGCCCCCCGAGGCGAGCAAGGACAAGGTCCTCTTCGATAATCTCACGCCCCTCTACCCCGACCGACGCATCAAGCAGGAGGTTCGGAACGGGACGGCGAGCATGCGGATTCTCGATCTGCTGGCCCCGATCGGCTTCGGCCAGCGCGGCCTCATCGTCGCGGCGCCGCGGACGGGTAAAACCATGCTCCTGCAGTCCATCGCCAAGAGCATCGCGACCAACCACCCGGATGTTCACCTCATCGTTCTGCTCATCGACGAGCGGCCCGAGGAGGTGACCGACATGCAGCGTACGGTGCAGGGCGAAGTTATCAGCTCGACTTTCGATGAGCCGGCGACGCGCCACGTACAGGTGGCAGACATGGTGCTGGAGAAGGCCAAGCGCCTCGTCGAGCACAAGAAAGATGTCGTCATTCTGCTCGACTCGATCACCCGTCTCGCCCGCGCCCACAACACGATCATTTCCCCGAGCGGAAAGGTGCTCTCCGGCGGCGTGGACTCGAACGCCCTCCAGCGGCCCAAGCGCTTCTTCGGCGCGGCGCGCAATCTCGAGGAGGGCGGCAGCCTCACCATTCTGGCCACGGCGCTCGTCGAGACCGGAAGCCGGATGGACGATGTGATCTTCGAGGAGTTCAAGGGCACCGGCAACATGGAAATTCATCTCGACCGGAAGCTCTCCGATAAGCGGATCTTCCCCTCGATCGACATCAACCACTCCGGCACGCGGAAGGAGGAACTCCTTCTCAACGAGCAGGAGCTCAACCGGGTCTGGGTGCTCCGCAAGGTGCTCCAGCCGCTCGGCGTGGTCGATTCGATGGAGCTTCTCCTCGAGAAGATTAGTGAAACCGAGACAAACGAGGTATTCCTCAGGTCAATGAACAGCTAGGTCCCAGGGCCGCGGGCCGGGCCCCAGCGGGGCGGCAGATACGCCCATCCGGCTCCGGGGTGGACAGACGGGCGATTTTTCCTTATAAAAATCCCTTCTTCCCGGCCACTCCCGCGGGGACGCGGACTTGGCTGCGGGAATGCGGGAAAACCGGGGCGTGGGCAGGTCCAGAGGGGCCGAAAAAAACCCGCCGAGGAGCGAGATTTCATGAAGACCGATATCCATCCCGAACTCCACGAGTGCACGGTCACGTGCAGTGGTTGCGGGACGACATTTATGACCCATTCCATCCGGTCGGAGGTCCGCATCGAGGTTTGCTCGAGTTGCCATCCCTTCTACACCGGCAAGCAGGCCCGCATTGTCGATACCGAAGGGCGGGTCGAGAAATTCGTGAAGAAGTTCGAAGGACAGGAGTCCCGGGTTTCCAAGCGCAAGCGCAAGATGGCCGCTGCCGATGCCGATCGCGAGGCCCGCGTGGAGCGCGAGCGCGCAGAAGTCACAAAACGCGCGGCCGAGGAGAAAACCCTGCGGGAGGAGGCCAAGAAAAAGCGCGCCGAAGAGCGTGCTGCCCGCAAGGCCGCCCAGGAAGCGGCTGCGGATGCCCCCGCCGTATCCGATGCGCCTGTCGCAGATGCTGCATCCCCGGCAGGGGCCCCGCCCCTGGCCGAAGCAGGTTCCGACACTCAGGCCGAATCCTAGTCCCACCTGAGACCCTGCCGCCTGCAGGGGGGAGTGTCTTGGGCCATGTTCGAAAAACTTGAAAAAGTTCTGAAAAAGTACCAGGAACTGGAGAAGCGCCTCTCCGATCCGGCCATTCTGAAAGATCAGCCTTCCTTCCAGAAAACTGCCCGTGAGCACAAGGAACTTGGCCAGGTGGTCGAGATCTACGGCAAGTGGCGCCGCCTGAAGGGGGAGATCGAGGGCGCTCGCGCCCTGCTCGATGAATCCGATCAGGAAATGCGCGAGCTGGCCCAGGACGAGATCGACGAGAAGGAGCCCCTCCTTCCCGATCTGGAAGAGCGTCTCCGCCGCCTGATGCTCCCGAAAGATCTCCGCGACGCGAAAAACGTGATTCTCGAGATCCGCGCCGGAACGGGCGGTGATGAGGCGGCGCTGTTCGCGTCGGACCTTTACCGCATGTATGTGCGCTACGCCGAGTTGCGCGGGTGGAAGATCGAGGAGCTCTCGCAGAGCGAAACCGATATGGGGGGAATCAAGGAGGCCATCGTCCTTATCAAGGGAGAGGGCGCCTACAGCCGTCTCCGCTACGAGAGTGGAACCCACCGGGTACAGCGCGTTCCCGCGACCGAAAACCAGGGGCGAATTCACACCTCGGCAGCCACCGTGGCCGTCCTCCCTGAAGCCGATCCGGTCGAGGTGAATCTCCAGGAGAACGAATTGCGGTTCGACGTCTACCGGTCCTCGGGGCCGGGCGGCCAGTCGGTGAATACCACCGACTCCGCCGTGCGCGTCACCCATCTTCCGACCGGCATCGTCGTCACCTGCCAGGACGAGAAAAGCCAGCACAAGAACAAGGCCAAAGCGCTGAAGATTCTCTCGTCCCACCTGCTCGATTACGAAATGCAGAAGCAGCACGACGAGCGCTCCGCCGCGCGCAAAAGCCAGGTCGGCAGCGGAGATCGCAGCGAGCGCATCCGTACCTACAATTTTCCCCAGGACCGGATCACCGATCATCGCATCGGCTTGACGCTCCACAATCTCGATCGGTTCCTCGAGGGCGAGATCGAAGAGATGGTGGACAGCCTGATTCAGAGCAAAGAGGCCGAGCGCCTCGCCGAGTTCGAGGAGAGTGGATCGGAGATCCCGGCGGGATGACCACCCCGACCCCGGAGACGGTGGCCGCCGCCGCCGCGCGCCTTCGGTGCCGGTTTGAGGGGGCGGGCATTGAAAATCCCTCCGGGGAGGCCGATCTCATCCTGGCTTGGGCCCTGGGCTGGGACCGGGCGCGCGT
>JAQBZT010000036.1 GCA_027622355.1 bacterium
CCCGGCGCCAGATGGCAATCACGAACCAGACGACGCCCGCCAGGTGCGCCAGCGCCGAAAGAATCAGGAGAAAGCGCGCGGGCTGCGCCCCCGTCCGCCAGAACCACGGCTCGCCCAGGATGCGGAGCGCCAGCCCGCCCGTTATGAGATAGTAGACCGCGTAGACCGAGGGCAGGTGGTAGCGTCCCTTCGTCTCGGGATGGGCGCCCCGCTGGAGGGGGAACATCCACAAGGCGACCCCCATCACCATCATCGCGAGCCAGCCCACGAAGCCCAGGTGGGCGTGGAGGAGGAGCAGGTCGCGCGGCATCCGCGCCCCCCACAGCGCGTTCACCAGCATGAAGCCGGCGCCCGAGACGAACGTTACGATAAAGAAAAAGAGGCTGGTCTTCACATAGAGGCGAATCACCTTCGGCACCGGGCACCTCCCGTGGCGTGAAAGAGGAGATCGATCACTTGCAGGGTACACCCCCCCGCGGCGGATGGCATGAGCGGCTCCTGGCCCGGAATGAAGTGCGCAAATGGGCCCGCCTCATCGTCTGCGTCGCCTTTCACGTCATCAGCCTGGGCCTCGCCGCCGCCATCATGACCGACATCTTCGGCGCGGCGCGCCCGGGCCGCTATCTCCTCATCCCGGGCGTGCTCATCGCGCTCATCATCGGCCTCTTCTACACCGCAGACCTTCCCGGGAACCGCATCGCCGGGGCCGGGAATCTCGCCGGCGGCCTGAGCGCCGTCAATCTCTGGGTGGACATCTCCTACCGGGCCGGGGCAAGCGGCGCGCTCGCCTATCTCGCCCGCTGGGAGGTCTGGCTCGCCTACCTCCTCAACGCCGCCCTCATCCTCGCCGCCGGATGGTGGATGGAAAAGCGCCGGGCCTAGCCCGCCGCCGGCTCGGTCTTCGCCGCCGCGTGAAGCTCTTCTTGGCCGTGTGAAGCTCTTTCTGGAAAACCCGGTTTTTCAACTCATCGAGCGAGAGGGCGTGAAAGACGCGGTGGCCGTTGTCGTCGAGGGAGCGGCGCTCGTCTCGTGAAAGCCCCCGCCCCGCGAAAAGCCCGCCCCGCGAAAGGAGGGAGCCGCGCGGAGACAGGAATCCCGGGGCGAACCCGAGGCCACCACTCCTCTTTCGAGAACCCCGCACGGGTCCCGAATTATCCCTTGAGGAGCCCCGCACGACCCCCAATGCGCTCGATAATCGTTCCGCATTATGGCAGATTTCCTCCACCGGACAAAAAGCGCGAAAGAGGGGGAAGAACGGGGAGAAAAATGAGATGCGCAAGGTGTTGACGAAGTGGAAAACCGGACTTGTGAAGGTGGCGCCCGGCTGCTGGGCCTACATCCAGGGGGGCGGCCTCAACGTCTCGAACGCGGGCCTCATCGCCGGCGCTGACGCCGCCCTCGCCGTGGACGCCCTCTACGTGCGCCCGATGACCCAGGCCTTCCGCCGGGCGATCGCGAAGGCGGTGAAAAAGCCCCTCCGCCACATCGTCTGCACCCACCACCACGCCGATCACACCCTCGGCCTCGCCTGGTTCCCGAAGGAGATTCCCGTCATCGCCTCAGAGACCATGCGGGCGCACATGATCGCCTCGGGCCTCGACCTCGCCCATTTCCGCAAGGTGAATCCCGAGTTCGCGAAAGAGCTTCGCGGCCTGAAGCAGCGCTTCCCCGATACCACCTACGAGAAGGCCATGACCCTTCACCTCGGCGGGCGCGCCGTCCAGCTGCGCCACCCCGGCCACGCGCATTCGCCGGGCGACACCATCCTCTACGTGCCGGACGCGCAGGTGCTCTACACCGGAGACATCTGCTTCAACTTCGTCACCCCCGCCACGTTCAACGCCGACATCGGCGGCTGGATCCGGATCGCCCGCGATCTCCTCAAGCTCAAGATCCGCCACATCATCCCCGGCCACGGCCCGGTGACCGACCGGCGCGGCTTGGAGGAAACTTTGGGCTATCTGGAAAAAATCCGCCGCGAGGCCCGAAAGCGCTTTCAGGCCGGGATGCCTGCCCGCCGCGCCGCGAAGGAAATCCCCCTCGGCGGCTATGCCGATTGGATGAAGCCCGACCGCGTCGAGCAGGCGGTTCTGAAACTCTACAACGAGTTCAGGGGAAAGGCCGGGGAAACGATTTCGTTGGATCAAGCGAGAGGGGGGTAGGGGGGATTTTTTATCTTCGACTCCACAAAGAACCGAAGTTGTAAAATTGATAGGGGTCTAAATAATGGCCATAAAGATAAATTTTCAAAGAATCTAAAATGTTCTTGGTGATTAGAATAATAAATTCTACCGGGTAAACAAGTTCCCATGTTGTAGGTCCACCAATTACTGTATGCATATGGTAATGAGGATTTGGATTGCCAAAAACAGGGATGCTTTGCCCTGGTTCTCTGAATTCGTGAACTATGTGGTTGCGATACAGGTAGAAGAGATTTGATTGAGAATTATTTAAGATACATTTTTCCTCTTGAGTAGTTGTAGCGCTTGAAACAATTCCGGTTAGCCAGGGGTCAACAACATCTATTCCATAAATTCTTCCAGATGACCAGCTGCCAATTCTTCTAGCAACCTCGCTTTCAAGGCTACCTCCTAAGGTGGCGGGTTCGTTTCTTAGGTTAAGAAGTAATTGGGGGAGACAAATCCTTGTAGCATTTTTCCATTGCCCACAGGTTTCAATGATTTTAGTGAAACGATACCGGTTATTTCTATTTGGAAATCTAGGAATAGATAATGTGTCAATAATGGTGACAATTAAGATTTTTTTGTAAAGAGGATCAATGCCGAGGGAAGAGATTTCGTCGATTTTTTCTTTGAAAAAATCACAGTAGTTATCTATTTGAGCGTAAGACATAGTAGTTGAAATCCATCAGTTTTATGGTCGAAGAATTAAAGTTGCTTTTACTTCTCCCTCATAACACAAAACCCCTGGCTTTCCACACGAAACGCGTTGTTGAATTTCGAGCGGAAATTCTCGAGGGCGACAACGCCGGCGAGCTCGACGAGTTCTTCGTGGCTGAAGTGCTTCGCGGCGCGCGCGAATGTGGCGTCGTCGAGGTCGGCGTCGGTGCGGGTCATGCGGTCGGCGAAGGCGAGGGCGGCGCGCTCTTTCTCATCGAAGAGGGGGCTGGTCTCGTAGTCCGCGAGCGCCTCGAATTTCTCCATCGCGATGCCCTCTTTCATCCCACGGGATGAATTGATGTCAATTCAGAAGGGACATCCGTTGAAAGTGGCGACCCTTGTGCAGAGCATCGCCTTGAGGCCATCGGGGAGAAGGCCCGAGTCGTTCACGCCGTCGCTCAGGGCGGCGTAGCCGAGCATGATCGAGGGCCGGTAGCCGTAGATTTTTTGGGGGTTGAGGATGAAGCCGTAGGTTTCTTTTTGCTTCTCGAAAAACTCCTGCACTTCAATTTCGTTGCCGTCGTCGGGGAGTTCGGGGATGCGGGGCATTTCGGTCTCCTTTTTCTAGAGCCAGCTGTCTAGAGCCAGCGGCGGACCCGCCGGGCGTATTCCAGGTAGAGATCGCCGAACTGCGCTTCCAGCTCTTTTTCCTCGCGGGGGACCTGATAGAGGTTCAGCGCGAGGGCGAAGCCGATCGGCGCGGTGAAGGCGGGGAGGGAGCCCAGCGCGAGGGCGCCCCCCATGAGCAAAAGAACCATCCCAAGATACATCGGGTTGCGGCTGAAGCGGTAGAGGCCTCGCTCGACGATGCAGGCGGGGGTCTTCTCGGGCTTGAGCGGGGTGCCCGCGCGGGTGAACTGGATCGCGGCGATGATGAGGAGGGCGAGGCCCGCCGCGATGAAGAGCGCGGCGGCGATCAGCAGCCCGGGCGGGGCGAAGGTCCAGCCCCTGAGGCGGAGGTGAAAGAGAATGCCGAGGAGAAGAAAAAAGAGCGCCTGAAGGGGCGGGCGGTTTCTAATCGTTTCCTTCATCGGCCCCCCGCCCCCGCGCCACGAGGTCCACCCCGTCGGTCGAGATGATCTCGCAGGGGAGGATATCGCCGGGCGCGGCTTCCGTTTCATCGAGAAAGACCTCCCCGTCCACCTCGGGGGCCTGGTGGCGCGTCCTCCCGTGGAGCAGGCCCTCCGCCGTCACCCCGAGGGTGAGTACGTCCAGCGTTCTGCCGATGAGGGCTTCGCTTTCTTCTTTCTGAATCTCTGTCTGCACCGCCTGAAGCGCGCGGAGCCGCCCGCGGCGCACCGCGATCGGCACCTGATCGGGCAGCCGCGCCGCGATGGAGCCCTCCTCCGGGGAGAAGACGAAGCCGCCCAGTCTCGCGAAGCGCACCTCGCGCACGAAATCGAGGAGGAGCTCGAAGTCTTCATCCGTTTCGCCGGGGAAGCCGACGAGCATGGTGGTGCGAAGGGCCACGCCGGGGATTTCTTTTTTGATGCGCGCGATGAGATCGCGGGTTTCTTTCTCGTCAATTCCGCGGCGCATGGCGGCGAGGACGTTCGTCGAAATGTGCTGGAGGGGCATGTCCACGTACTCGCAGACCTTCGGCAGCTCGCGGAAGGCGTCGAGAAGCTCGTCCGTCACCCCGCGCGGGTAGTTGTAGAGGACACGGATCCAGGAGAGGTCTTCCACATCGTTCAGCCGCCCGAGCAGCCCCGCGAGGGAGAAGCCCATCCCCCGGTCGGTGCCGTAGCTGGTGATCTCCTGGGCGAGGAGGTTGACCTCCTTCACTCCCGCCGCGGCGAGCGCCTCGGCTTCCTCGATGACGATATCGACGGGCCGGGAGCGGAACCTTCCCCGGAACCTCGGGATGACGCAGAAGGTGCAGGGCCGGGAGCAGCCCTCGGCGACTTTGAGGTAGGCCGAGGGGCCCGGCTCCGCGAGCAGGCGGGGGAGCCTTCTGCCGTAGTCCATGAGGGTGTCGGAGAAAGCCTCCCGCGCGGGGAGGGCGCCCTCCGCGCGTGCGGCGAGAAGCTCGGGCAGGCGGTCGTATTCTCTTGTGCCGATGAAGAGGTCCACCTCGGGGAGGCCCTGGGCGAGCTCGCCGCGGTAGCGCTCCGCGAGGCAGCCCGCGACGACGAGGGTCTGGAGATTGCCGCTCTCCTTGAGCTGGGCGATCTCCAGAATGGTGTCAATGGATTCGCGCTTGGCGTCCTCGATGAAGCCGCAGGTGTTGACGATGGCGACCTGGGCTTCCCCGGCGTCCCCCGTGAGGCGGTAGCCGGCGTCCGCGAGGGCGGCGAGCATGATCTCGCTGTCCACGGTGTTCTTGGCGCAGCCGAGGGAGATGAGGGCAGCGGCGGGAGCATCCGCGGGAAGCGCGGGCGCCGCGCGGCGGATGATCTCGCTCTTGTCCTGAATCTGGAGAAGATCGCTCACGGCGCCTCCCCCAGGGGAGCCGAGGCGCGGGGGTCGAGGTGCCATTCTTCCTTCGGCCGGTTGAAGTAGCGAAGCGCCACGCCCGGAAGCTCCTCGCGGAGGATTTCCATGAGACGGACGATGCCCATGGCCTCTCCCTTGTCCTCGGCATCGCCGAGGGTGTGGAGGTAGAGCGCCGGGTCGATGCAGAGGTTTTTCATCTGGAGGACGTGGAGGCCGGTTCTTTCGCAGAAAGCGAGCAGGGCCTCGGCCTCGGCCTCCCGGTCCGTCACGCCGGGGAAGACGAGATAGTTGAGCTGGGTGTAGAGGCCCGCGTCCACTGCGGCGCGGGCGCACGCCTCGACCTCGGCCAGGCCGTAGTCCTCGGGCCGGTAGTAGGCCCGGTGCCATTCGGGGAGCGCGCTGTTCGTGCTGATGCGGATGCTCTCGAGGCCCGCCGCCGCGAGCTTCGGAATGGTCTCGGGCAGGCTCCCGTTCGTGTTGAGGTGGAGGGTGCCGCGCCCTGTTTTCTCGCGAATCAGCCGGCAGGCGCGCTCGATGACGCCCGCCTGAAGGAGGGGCTCGCCCTCGCAGCCCTGGCCGAAGCTGGCGAGGGCCTTTTCGGCGCCCTCGAGGTGGGGCGCCGCGATCTGGGCGATCTCCTCGGGGGAGGGGGCGAAGGGAATCCGCGGGTGGCTGGCCGGGAAAAGGCCGTCCGGCTGGAGGGAGATGCAGCCCCGGCAGTCGGCGTTGCAGAGTGGGGCGATGGGGATGCCCATCTCCCATCTTTCCTGGAAAAAGTTTTTTGCCGCGAAGCAATGCGACTCGGTGGCGCAGTACTCAAGATGGGGGACAAGCCTGTTTTTGGGGTGCCTTCCCTTCATCTCGGCGATGCGCTCCGGGAGCCCCCGGTCGTCGAACTGCTCGGGGCGCCATCTGGGCAGATCGTCCACCTCGACGGCGGCGCATACGAATTTTCCGCTGTCCGGATCGAAGCCGAGCGCGGTATACGCCCAGAGAGGAAGGGGGGGCGCGGTCTCGTTCCTTTCCGCGAAGGGGAGGAGCGTGCGGGTATAGCCGGGAGCCGGAAAGACGCAGGCCGCCTGCAGGGGAATGGCGCCCTGGCCCCAGTCGGCTTCCTCGACGGTGATGAGCTCGTCCGCCTCCGGGTCGCCGCCCACGGGAAAGCTGTCGGGGATGGTGAAGAACTTGCTCCCCTCGGGAAGGGGGGAGAGCTCTTCGGGGCCGGGGGCGACGACTTCTGACCCGAGGGCGCCCACCATTTCCAGGTCCGGGTGCTCGAAAATGTTGCCTTCCGGATCGGCGGCCACCATCAAGGGGGGCATGGGATGTGTCCTCGGCCGCTAGCGGGGAGCGATGTAGCCGCGGTAGCGCGGCGTGTTGTGGGCCTGGCGAAGCAGCACGAAGGTGTTGCGCACTTTGTCGAGATGGCGCTGGATGTCCAACCCCTGTTGCGCGGGGATGCGCTTCTCCTCGAGCTGGCGGCCGGCGACGGCGAGGCCATCCTGCGCGTCCCGGAGGATGCGCTTTTCATCCGGCTCCAGCGGTACCCCGCGCTCGCGGATGTAGGTGGTGAGTTCCGCCATGTGCCCGGACAATTCGCGGTGCTCGCGGAGGAGCTGATGGCGGTTACGGTCGAGAAGGAGCCGGCCGACCAGATTTTCGCTCAACTGGCCCGCCCCCCGGCCGATGGCGCCGATGCCCTGGGCGCCCTTTTCGACCGCCCGGGCGGGAAGCGTCACGGTTTCCTCCGCCGCCTGGCGGGAGGAAGTGGAACAGCCGGCCAGGGCGAGGGCGAATCCGGCGGAAAGGAAGGCCCGCTGGATGACTGAGGGCGGAAACATGGGGGGTCTCCCGGAAAATCTGCTGCCCCTAGGGGCGGCAGATCTCACACAAATTCAAAAATGTAGGTCAAAATGTAGGGAAGCAGCTCCTCTCCCTGTACCCTATCAAATCCGCAACAGCCCGGCCAGCAGACGCGGCTCCTTCCCGGCCGTCTCTGGACTCTTGCGCCCTGAAACGTATACTTCATTCCTTCTCTCTTTCACAGCCGCAGGTCTGGAAATGGGAAAGCAAGGCGAGGTTTTCTGCCGCGATACACAAAGTTAAGGAGTGAGGCATTGACCCCTGATGTTTACCTCTCGCGCGTTTCCCTGGTGCGCTCGGAAACCGCGCGTCTCTTGAAAATCTGGCGGGGATTCGGCGAGGACGATTGGAAGACGCCCAGCTTTTGCCCCGGCTGGGATGCCGCGAATGTGGTGAGCCATGTGACGACGGGCGCTTCTTTTTATGCGAATTCGGTCAACCGCGCCCTCGATGGTCTGCCGCCCGAGCCGCTCTACGGGAAGGACGCCAAGGAGTTCCACGCCCTCCGCAGGCAAAAGGGCGAGGAACTGATGGCCCTGCCGCGCGGTGAGATGATGGACGCCTTTGATTCCTCGGCGGCGGAAGTACAGAAAGCCCTGGAGCGGATTCAGGCCGGGGACCTCGAAAAGCTGGGCTACCACCCCCGCGGCCTCGTCCGGCTGGACGCCTGGATCGGGCTGCGGCTGGTGGAGATGGTCGTTCACGACTGGGACATCCGCCGGGGGCGGGATTCAAGCGCCCGCGTCGAGACGCAGGGGGTCGAGGGGATGCTCGCCTTCATTCCTGCGAACCAGGCCCGTTTTTTCGGCTGGCGGGAGAAGCCTCCCTTCGAGGGGCGGTTCCTTTTCCGCTCGAAGTCGCCGGAGGCCGCCTGGTCGCTGCGTGTCT
Source organism: bacterium (assembly GCA_027622355.1). Classification (NCBI taxonomy): domain Bacteria; species bacterium. Next base: position 8,088 of record JAQBZT010000036.1, read on the forward strand.
CCGGGGAGAAGGCGGAGGAGTCTCCCGATACCGCGGGTGCTTTCGACGCCGAGATCGGGGCGGACGGCGAGGCCCATTTGCTGCTGATCTTCGGGCGCGCCGAGCGCGAGGCGATGAAGAAGGCGGACAGGCTTCAAGTCAGCGGAAACGTTGACCTCGCCATGAAGCTTCTGGATGTGCTCTACACGAAATATTGAGTTGCGTAGGATGGGGGCAGGCTTTCGGAAAAGGAGCGGGCGATGCTCATCGCAAAAGTAGACGGCTATCACTTTCATCCCGGCCAGAAGGAGCGCATCCTCGCGCAAAGGCAGGGCGATTCCTCGAAGACCCCCTGGACGCCGCTCAAGAAGCCGCTCTCTGAGTGCAAGGTGACGCTGATCTCGACGGCGGGTATTTTCGTGAAGGACGATGTCTCCTTCGACTATGCGCGCGAGCGCCGCGAGCCCACCTGGGGCGATCCCACCCACCGGGAGATTCCCCGGACGGCGGGGCAGGACGATGTCGAGTACAGCCACATCCACATCGATACCAGCTATCTGGCGAAGGACCGCAACGTCGCCTGGCCGGTGGACATTTTTCTCGACTACGAAAAAGAGGGCGTCATCGGAAGCCTCGCCGATACCCTTTACTCGATCATGGGCTATATCCCGAACTTCAATCCGCTCATCAAGCAGACGGCCCCGCTCATGGCCGAGAAGATGAAGGCGGAAGGGGTGGACGCCGCCTTCATCGTTCCCGTCTGACCGCTCTGCATGCGGTCCGGCGGACTGCTTCAGCGCGAGATCGAAAGGGCGGGCATCTCGACCGTCTCCATCAGCAACAATCCCGATCAGACCGAGCGCCTGTGCGCCCCCCGGGCGGCGTTCATCCAGTATCCCTTCGGCAGGCTCCTCGGGGATGTGGGCGATCGCGCGGGCCAGCGGGCGGTGTGCGATGATTTGATGGAGTTGCTCCAGACGGCGGAGGGCCCGAACACCTACCGCCACCTTCCCTACGCGTGGCACCAATCGCCCGAGGAGACGAAGTGGCATCCCGCCGTGCCCTCGCCCATCGTGGCCGAGCGCCAGCGAATGGAAGCCGAGGGCAAGAACCCGGCGCAAGAATTCCAGAAGCTGTTGCGGGATGAGGACCGCGAGCTGTAGGTCTTAGTCCGAGTACAAGGTGTAGTGCGGTTTTTCGGCCTTCAGCTTGAACTTCTGCCGGCCGATGTCGTGAATCTCCCCTTCGATCTCATCGCCCGACTTGAGGTACTTCCCCCAGACGGCGGCGTTCCCGGCCGGGGAGCCTGTCGCGATGACATCGCCCGGCTGCAGCGTGGCGATGGTGGAGAGGTAGGCGATCTGCTCGTCGATCTTCCAGACCATGTCCCCGGTCGTAGCGTCCTGCCGCAGCTCTCCGTTCACCCAGAGCTTGAGACGAAGGTTGTGGGGGTCCACGTCTTTTCCGGGCAGGAGAATGTAGGGGCCCATCGGGGCGAATCCGTCCGGCGCCTTCATGGCGAACCAGTCGATGAACTTCCCGCCGCCCATCGTGCTCCGGTCGCTCATGTCGTTGAAAAGGGTGTAGCCCCCGACGTGCTCCATTGCCTTTTCCTTCGGGATGTGGCGCCCGCCCCGCCCGATGATCACCCCGAGCTCAAGCTCGTAGTCCATCTTTTTCATCGAGGCCGGGTAGCGGACGGTGTCGTAGGGCCCGCCCACGCAGGTCGGGGGCTTGAGAAAGCAGTAAAGCGGAAGCTCTTCCTTGAAATCCTGCAGCTTGGTGAGGGACATTTCGGCGGCGTGCTCGGTGTAGTTGCGCGCCATGCAGAAGAGGGTGCGCGGCAAAACGGGCGGAAGGATCTGCACACCCTCCGGCGCGTAGGTGACCGGCAACCCGTCGAAGAGCATGGGCTGGCGGCGTCGCTTGTGGCGCTCGAGGGCGGCGAGGGCTTCCTCGGCCACCAACCGTCCGCTGGCCAGATCGGCCAGGAAGGCTTCGCAGGTCGGCGGCACTTCCTCGGAGGCGCGCTCGATGGCTTCCATCGGCGGAAGATCGACGAACGTGAGGGCATAGGCGAGCTCGAGATCGGCGATTTGTCCTCCGAAAACGAGCCCGACCCGGGGGGTGCCGCCCGCGCTGAAGGTACAGATGCGCATGAGGATCCTCTCCGCGAATGAGGGAGACGAATGCGGATGGTGAATCCGGAGATGATACTACGTTTTGCGGAGGGAGGAACCCGCCTCCGGCGGCGGATCGGAATTATAGTGCCATGAAGGCCAACGAGCACGGTTTAGAACGCAAGAGCATTTGTCCGGGGTTTTCGGTGCGGCCAGAAAGCCCCCTGTTCCCGGGGGGGGAGGGCATGCATGTGTCCAGACAGTTTCAAATACATATCGCTCTGGCCCATACAGCAATGAATGCCCGCGAAGGCCGGTCATCATTCCCATGAAAACGCGGTTTTTCTCTCTCCGCGCAGGCGGGCGCTCTCGGGGGCCGGCCCGGAGTCTTCATCGGAGGCCCCTGTTGTGGAGTCGACAATCCGCGCTTTCCGGCACAGGCCGCTGTAGCGCCCTCCCGTCGCGAAGCACCGATAGATTTCGCCCGAGACGACATTGATCCGCCAGACGTTGGCGACCGAGCGCCCGGGCGTTGCGGCAATCTGGTAGCGCGGGCCGGGGGGCGCCGGCTGGGATTGTCCCATGCCCGTGATCAGGAAAGCACCGGCGAAAATAGCGGATGAAATCACAATCGCTTGGGGATAGCTCATGGGGAGGTGTCTCCTCTGGGTGGTGTGCGGCCCGGGTGAAACAGGGCACTGCCGGATGCGCGGTTCGCAGAAAGACGCTTACCCTATAAAACAACGACATCCGCGTGTTTTATTCCAGGCAGAGAGTGCCCAAAGAGAGCGGGAAGGGCGGGGGCGAGGCGGGATCAGGCGATGCCCTCCTCCTTCAGGCGCGCGATGTCCTCCGGCCCGAAGCCGAGGACATCGCGGTAAATCTCATCGTTGTGCTGCCCGACGGTCGGCGCGGGAGATTCGTAGGCGCCCGGCGATTTGCTGAAGCGGATGGGGAAGCCTTGGGCGAGGGCGCCCGGCACTTTTCCGGCCGTGGGATGGAGCAGGTCGGTCAGCATGCCCCGCTCCCGGAGGTGGGGCCAGTTTTTGATGTCCTCGATGGTGCGGACCGGGCTGCAGATGACGCCCTCCGCCTGCAGGAGCCGGATGGCCTCCTCGACGCTCCGCTCCCGCGTCCAGCCTGTGATGATGCCGTCGATTTCTTCGTTGTGGGGGAGCCGGTCTTCGATGTTGGCGTACTCTTTTTTTTCGATGAGATCCGGCCGGCCGATGGTCCGCGCGAGTATGTGCCAATGGGCGTTGGTGCCGGTCGCGATGACGAGCCACCCGTCCCTGGCCGGATAGGCGTTGAACGGGGAGATGCGCATGATGCGGTTGCCCATCCGGGGCGGGAGTCCCATCTCTTCGTAGCAATCGAGCGGCTCGTCGAAAATGAGGGAGAACAGGCAGTCGGTCATCGAGATGTCCACGTGCTGCCCCTCGCCGGTGCGCTCGCGGTGGTAGAGCGCGGTCATGATCCCGCTGAAGGCGAAGACGCCGCCGATGGAATCGGCCAGGGCGGAGCCCGCCTTGACGGGCGGGCCGCCGGGAAAGCCGGTGAGGTTCATCAGCCCCGAGGCGGCCTGGGTGATCGTGTCGTAGCCCTTGAGGTGGGCGTCCGGGCCCGTCTGCCCGTAGACCGTCACCGAGCAGTAGATGACATTCGGGCATCTCGCCCGCACGGCGGCGTAGTCGATTCCGAGCCGCTCCGTGACGCCGACGGAGAAGTTTTCCACGAGGATGTCCGATTTTTCGGCGAGCGAGAAGAGAATCTCGCGGCCTTTCTCCTCCTTGAGATTCAGCGTGATGGCTTTTTTGTTGCGGGCGCGCTTGAGATAGAAAACGCTGAGGTCCTCTTCCGTCTGCCGGCGGAGGGAGACGCCCTTCGGGCCCGCGAAGGGAGGCGTCCGCGTCACCGGGTCGCCCGCGGGGTTGTCTACCCGGATCACCTCGGCGCCGAGCCCGCCGAGAAAGAGCGTGGCCTGCGGGCCGGAGAGATACTGGGTCAGATCGAGAACGCGGAGCCCTTCGAGCGGTTTCGTCATGTTGCCTTCCTATCCTTATTTCCCCAAGAGAATTTTCTTCACCTGCGGCGCGGCGGCCTGGGCGCGCGCTCCGATCTCCGCGTCCGAGATCGTGCTCAGGGGATGGGGGATGACGGCGGGGTCGATGCCCTCCATGCCGAGGGCCGCCCGCTGCACGTGGGCCTCGTGGAGAAACGTCTCGGTCACGATGACGGCTGCCGGAATTCCCTTTTCCTCCAGGGCGATCGCGTCGTGCATACAGCACGAGGTGCACGATCCTCAGTCGCCGATGGCGGTGAGGACCGCCTCGCACTCCTCCGCGATCTGATCGAGCAGCTCGGGCGCCGCGTTCTTCGAGAAGCTCTCTTTCTTGTAGTAGCGGACCTCGGCGAAGGGCCCCTCCGCTTCGAGAAGCGCCACCGTCTTTTCGAGCAGCCGCCTGCCGTTCCACTTCGTGTTGTCGAGCACCCCGAGGCGCAGCCCCTTGAGGGCCGGCGCGCGCGGGGAGAGGGGCCGGGGCTCGGCCTCGACCACACCGCGCGGGTCGTAAATGATCTGGCTCATCTGGCTCTCCCTATAAATGGCAGGTTCCATCCACACACACCGGGCCTTCGACCGGGGCTTTTCCGTCGATCTCCCGCAGGACGGGCCGGGTCATGTGCCCCCATCCGGGGATGAAGGCCGAAAAGCGGCCGGCGTCCCCGCCGATGACGAACAGATGGATATCGGACGGCGCGGGGACGATGGGAATCCGCGCACCCTCTTCCCGCTTGTACCAGCGGGGCAGGTTCCGGTTGTAGATTTTTCCGTATCTTCCATGAAACGTGATGTCGCCGAAGGTATTCGTGGTGTTCATCCAGAGATAGCTCTTCACATCGTGGCGGGTCCAGCCCTTCGAGGAGATGGTGGCGGCGTGCTCGGGGCCGATGACGACGGTGCAGGCGCCGCTGCTGACGGCGTTGTTGTGCGCGATGGTGCTCATGGCCGAGCAGATGCTGTCGAGAATGCCCTCCGGATCGTTCGACACGTGGTTCGTCACGCTGTGGGGGGCCTCCGCCGCGATGGCGAACACCGTGCTGTCCTCGGGGGCGTAGCCCTGTTCCACGTGATAGGGCGCCCAGGGGCTGATCTCCTCGTTCTCGGCGGCGCAGTAGGTGTACTTGCCCGGATGGCCGAAAGTGCTCTTATCGAGTTCGCCCGGCCAGCCGCCCCCGACGTTGAGGAGCACGAGGCGGATCGCCCGGCCGATGGTGGCGTTTGCGCGATTGCCGGGGCCGAAGGCGTTGCAGCCCGCGTTCATCCCGATCGCCTTTCGCACCGGGCCGTTCACCACGATAAGGGGCGCGGCCATGTGGGTCGTCGCCTGGACGCCGTTCAGGTTGAAGTGCGGATCGCAGAGCGCGCGCATCGCGGCGCGCACGACGGGGGCGTACCCGGCCAGACAGCCCGCCATCACCATGTTGATGGCCAGCACCTCGCGGGTGAGGTTTCCCCACCGGGGGGGGACGCGGCACTCGATGAGATCGGGCGCACCGCCCAGGGCGGCCACCATCGCCGCGATCTTCTCCGGGGTGGGCGGCACGACCGGCAGGCCGTCCGAGTAGCCCTTTTCGTAGTAGAGCTCGATCAGGTCCGCATCCGCGGGGGTGGTTTCGCTTGTCGGGGCGGTCATACCGTCAATCTCCCGATGGGGCCTGCAGTCTCATGCCCGGCCATCGCTGAAGGAGTATTTTCTGGCATCATACAGGAGCTTTCCGCCGGCGGGGAGAGGGAGCAGGGATGTTTGGTATACTTCCCTAAATAACGCAGATTCCGGCAAAGGAGGAAATATGGTCACCCTGACGGCGCGGCCCGGCAACGTGGAAATCGATCTGGCCCGTACGGCCCTCATCGTGGTGGACATGCAGAACGCATACGTTTCGAAAGGGGGGATGCTCGATCTCGCCGGGATGGATGTTTCGGGCGCACAGCCCGTGATCGAGGCCCACCGGCGCATCCTCCCCGGCGTCCGGGCGGCGGGGGTGAAGGTGATCTACCTCCAGTTCGGCTACAAGGCGGACCTCTCCGATGCGGGCGGGCCAAAGTCGCCGAACTACAATCGCCACATGGCCCTGCGGATGCTCCGCGAAAACCCTGACTACGGCGATCAGCTCATCATCGAAAACACCTGGGGTTGGGAGATCGTGGACGAACTGAAGCCCGAGCGGGGGGACATCGTCGTGCCCAAGCCCCGCTTCAGCGGCTTCACGAGCACGCCGCTGGAGAGCATTCTCCGCTCGGCGGACATCCAGTACCTCATCTTCACCGGGGTGGCGACGAACATCTGCGTGGAGAGTACGGCGCGGGACGCCTAC
>JAQBZT010000037.1 GCA_027622355.1 bacterium
GGACAGCGGGCGAAAAAGGGAGGGCCGGGGTTCAGGACTCCAAGTCCCTTGCCCCGGCCCTCGTCCCATCGAGGAGTCCGCCCGTTACCCCCACGATGGGAAATCCATTTTTTTTGGTGGGGCCGGGAAGCGAAGCCCCTAGCCACGCCTCCCGGCCCGCAATCCTGCCGCGGAGTCCGCCCGGTACCCCACAACAGGACTTTTATTTTATGGTGAGGACTGGAGGCTAGGCCCCTAGCCCGGCCTCCAGTCCTCGATCCTGCCGCAGAGTCCGCCCGTAGTCCCTACGACAGGAAATTTTGTCTCAACAAACTTCCTCTCTTATGAGCACCCGCTCGTGGCGCCGCAGTCGAGGCACTTGAGGCAGGTGCCGTTGCGGACCAGCGAGAAGGAGCCGCACTCCTGGCAGGCTTCGCCGACATAGCCCTTTATGCGCGCCTGGGCCGCCTGCTGCGCTTCCTGGTTGAAGGCCGAAGCGGCCGCCGGGGAAGACACCACTGCCGCCTTCGGGGCCTCCACTCCCTTGCTCGTGTAGTGGAGGTGGAGCCGCTGGCTCTGCGGGTTGGCCGTCTGCGGCAGCTTGGCGGCCGCCGGGCCGATCGCTTCCTCTTCCTCGGCGTCGAACTCGGGGATCTCTTTCTCGGGCCGGCCGATGGTGTCGCTGTGCAAGTCTTCCTCGGTAACCTGCGCCAAGTCGTGTCGCCCGAGGTAGGAGATGGCCAACTCGCGGAAGATGTAGTCGATGATCGAGGTGCTCATCTTGATGTGCATGTTGCCCTGAACCATGCCGCCCGGCTCGAAGCGCGTGAAGACGAAGGCGTCCACGAATTCATCGAGGGGAACGCCGTGCTGGAGCCCGAGGGAGATGGCGATGGCGAAGCAGTTCATCAGGCTGCGGAAGGCGGCACCCTCCTTGTGCATGTCAATGAATATCTCGCCGATGTTGCCGTCTTCGTACTCGCCGGTGCGGAGATAGACCTTGTGGCCGCCGACGATGGCCTTCTGGGTGTACCCGCCCCGCCGGGTGGGAAGCTTGCGTCTGCGCGTCTGGTAGATGTACCGGCGGACGATCTGTTGCGCCACACGGACGGGTGCGCTCTCGATGGATTCGGTTTCTTCTTCCTCCTCGTCGAGGAGGGTCTCCTGAATCGTCTGGGCGGCGAGTGGCTGGCTGAGCTTCGAGCCGTCCCGGTAGATAGCGACCGCCTTCGTCATCCGCTCCCATGATTCCTGGTAGAGCCCCTGGATGTCGGCCACCGTGGCCTCGCCGGGAATGTTGATCGTCTTGCTGATGGCGCCCGAGATGAAAGGCTGGGCCGCCGCCATCATGTGGACATGGGCCATCGGGCTGATGTAGCGCTTTCCGGTCCGGCCGCACCTGTTGGCGCAGTCAAAGACGGGCAGATGTTCATCCAGAAGATGCGGCGCGTCCTCGATGGTCATCTTTCCGCAGACGTAGTCGTTGGCTTCCTGAATCTGCTCGGAGGTGAAGCCGATGGCCTCGAGGAGATTCAGGCTCCAGTCGTCGAGTTGTTCATCAGTGAGGCCGAGTTTCTCGCGGCAGAAGTCCCCGCCCAGCGCGTGCTTGTTGAAGGCGAACTGGATTTCGAACGCGCCGTCAAGGCCTTTTTCGATGATCTCGATGGCCTTCTCGGTGAATCCTTTTCCCCGAAGCGATTCAGGGTTGATGTAGGGCGCGTTCTTGAGGGTGCCGCGGCCCCGGCAGTAGGCAATGATCTCGCGAATCTGCTCTTCGTCGTAGCCGAGGTGGCGAAGGGCGATGGGCACCGACTGGTTGATGATCTTGAAATAGCCGCCGCCGGCCAGCTTCTTGAACTTGACCAGGGCGAAGTCGGGTTCGATGCCGGTCGTGTCGCAGTCCATGACGAGACCGATGGTGCCCGTGGGGGCGATGACGGTCGTCTGGGCGTTGCGGAAGCCGTGCCGGTAGCCGAGGGCCAGGGCTTCGTCCCACGCCTCGCGGGCAGCCTGGAGAAGGTTCGCCGGGCAGTGCTCGGGTGAGATGCCGGCCGGTGTCTTGGAGAGCATCTCGTACTCCCCGGCCGGGGCCGCGTAAGCAGCCCGCTGGTGGTTGCGCAGCACGCGGAGCATGTGCTCGCGGTTCGCGGCGTAGCGCGGGAAGGGGCCGAGCTTGGCCGCCATCTCGGCGCTCGCGGCGTAGGCGCAGCCGGTCATGATGGCGGTCAGGGCGCCGCACCAGGCCTCCCCCTCAGGGGAATCGTAGGGGATGCCCAGGACCATGAGGGCGGTGCCGAGGTTGGCGTAGCCCAGCCCGAGGGTGCGGTACTGATAGGAGCGCTTGGCGATCTCCGGGCTCGGGAACTGGGCCATCAGCACGGAAATCTCTAGAACGATGGTCCAGAGCCGGGTGGCGTGCCGGTAGTCCTCGATGAGAAATTCGCTCTTTTCGGTGTCGAGAAACTTCATCAGATTGAGCGAGGCGAGGTTGCACGCCGTGTCGTCGAGGAACATGTACTCCGAGCAGGGATTCGAGGCGTTGATCCGCCCGTCGGCTGCGCAGGTGTGCCAGTCGTTGATCGTGGTGTCGAACTGCAGCCCCGGATCGGCGCAGCACCATGCGGCGTAGCCGATCTGACTCCAAAGATCGCGGGCCTTGAGTTCATTGGAGACCTTGCGGTCGGTGCGCCGGATGAGCTTCCAAGTGCCGTCGGCCTTGACGGCCTTCATGAACTCGTCCGAAACGCGGACCGAGTTGTTCGAGTTTTGGCCCGACACCGAGGCGTAGGCTTCACCCTCCCAGTTGGTGTCGAACTCGTCGAATTCCATCTCGGTGAAGCCCTGCTCGGCCAGCTGCAGCGCCCGGTGAATCAGGTTGTCCGGTATGCCGGCCCCGTGGGCCGAACGGATGGCCTTGCGGAGTACCTCGTTCTTCTCTGGCCGGTGGAGATCGCCGTTCAGGTCGGGCAGTTTTTTCGCGTCGCAGGCGGCGAGGATGGCGTTGAGGTGCTTCTTGGTCAGGCGGCTGCCGGCGACCAGGGAGGCGACCTTCTGTTCCTCGCGGACCTTCCAGTTGATGAACTCCTCCACATCGGGGTGATCAATGTTGAGGGTGACCATCTTCGCGGCCCGGCGCGTTGTTCCACCCGATTTGATGGCGCCGGCAGCCCGGTCGCCGATCTTGAGGAAGCTCATGAGCCCTGAACTCTTCCCGCCGCCCGAAAGGGACTCTCCCTCGCCGCGCAGGGAGGAGAAGTTCGAGCCCGTGCCTGAGCCATACTTGAATATCCGCGCCTCGCGGGTCCACAGGTCCATGATGCCGCCCTCGTTGACGAGGTCGTCCTTGATGGACTGGATGAAGCAGGCGTGGGGCTGGGGGTGTTCGTAGGCGTTTTGCGAGCGTTGGAGCTCGCCTGTTTCCGGGTCGCAGAAGAAATGCCCCTGGGCGGGCCGCTCGATGCCGTAGGCCCAGTGCAACCCGGTATTGAACCATTGCGGTGAATTGGGGGCGCACATCTGGCAGGCGAGCATGTAGCAAAGCTCATCGTGGAAGGCGCGGGCCTGCTCCTCGTCCTCGAAGTAGCCGTACTTCCAGCCCCAGTAGGTCCAGCAGCCGGCCAGGCGGTGGAACACCTGGCGGGTGTCCATCTCCATTCCGTAGCGCTCTTCCTCGGGCAAGGATTCGATGGCCCCCTCATCGGGGACGGAGCGCTGAATCCACTCGGGTACTCCCTCCTCGGCCACTTTCACCAGATGGGCGGGAACTCCCGCCTTGCGGAAGTATTTCTGGGCGAGGATATCCACCGCGACCTGCGACCAGCTGTCGGGCACGAGAATATCCTTGGCCTCGAATACAACCGAACCATCCGTGTTGGTGATGCGGGAGGTACGCGGCGTGAACTCAACCCCGGCGTAGGGTTCGTCCTCGACCCGCGTGAAACACCGAGCTATTTTCATGCCTTTTCTCCGTTGCATGGAACCTTTCTATTTCCGCCTCTTGCGCCTTCTCGACACGCCTTCTGGCCTGGAAATTTCCGGGTCGCGTGAGGGGCGGTACCGTAATGGCTGTATCAACTTTCGTATTTTATTCGATCTTTCTCGCCCCTATCAATACCCACTCGCCCACAGCCGCTCCCCAGTCCGGCCCTGTATCAACCAAAACAGCTAAAATGGAGGGTCCACAGCGAAAGCGACCCCCCAGGTCCAGAATCTTTCCTTTTCTCAGAAGGGAACATCTAGTATCCCTCTATCTGCCCGTGACACTAAATGTAGAATATGGAAAACAGACATGTCAATGAAAAAGTGTGAGAATCCACAAGATATTGGGTTTATCCACATATTTTCCCCAAATTGTGGTGGATCGAAGGAAGTCGGCCGAGAGAAGAGGGAAAAGGGCAGGGAGCGGGGCTAGGGAGCGGATTTTCGCCAGGAACCGAGCACATCCGCCAGCGTCTGCTCCAGGGGGATTTGGGGCCCCCAGCCCGTCTCGCGGGCCAGTTTCTCAAAGGAGCCCTCGGCGCGGCGGGCGTCGGCGGGGCGGAGGAGGGCAGAATCCTCCTCGATCCGGATCGGGATGGAGCTGAGGGAGAGGAGGTGCGCGAGGATGTCCCCGATCTTTCGGGAGACCCCCGAGCAGACGAGATAGCCATTGCCGCTTTTCCCCCTTTCCGCGGTCAGCAGGTAGGCGCGCACCACATCGCGCGCGTCGGTAAAATCGCGCCAACTCTCGAGGTTCCCAACGCGAATGACCGGTTCCCTCTTTCCCGCTTCGATCTCCGCAATTTGCCGGGCGAAGGCCGGGATGGCGAATCCCGGCGCCTGGCGGGGGCCGATATGGTTCATGGGCCGAAGGCGGATCAGGTCCAACTCGAACTCGCCGGCATACTGGCCGCACACCAGATCGAAGGCCAGCTTGCTCGCGGCGTAGGGATTTTCAGGCGCGAAGGGCGTCTCCTCGGTGATGGGGGAGCCGCCGGGAGGGTTGCCGTATATCTCGGCCGAGGTGACCGCCATCAGGCGGGGGCGGCGGGGCAGCTTGCGGATCGCTTCGAGCAGGTGGATGCCGCCCAGAGTGTTGACCGAAAAGGCACCGGCGGGGTCTTTCCAGGATTCGGCGACCGAGCTTTTTCCGGCGAGGTGGAAGATCCAGTCGGGCGAAAAATCCCGGAGGATGGGAAAAACCGCTTCCGGCTGCAGGAGGTCCGCCGCGTGCAGATCGATCCGCCCGCGGATGTGCGCAAGGTTTTGGGTGGAGGTGTCCGGAAGGAAGATTCCGCTGACTTCGTGTCCTTGCTCGAGGAGGAGGTCCGACAGGTGGCTGCCGGCGAAGCCGGCAATCCCGGTGACGAAAGCCTTCACAGGCGCTCCCGCCAGTAGGCGAGGATGTCCTGCAGGGTCTGCTCGAAGGAGATTTCGGGCTTCCAGCCCGTGGCTTCGCGGAATTTCGTATTGTCCCCCTCGAGAACCTGTACGTCGGAGGGGCGCATCCGCTCGGGGTCGGGCTCAACCTTGACCTTCGCCTCCGAGCGCACCAGCAGCATGTCGAGCACTTCCTGGATTCTCCAGCTGGTGCCGGAGCTGATGTTGTATACCTCGCCCGGTTCGCACCGCCCGAGCGAGAGCCAGTAAGCCCGCACCATGTCGCGCACGTCGGTGAAGTCGCGCCTCGCTTCGAGGTTGCCCACCCGGATGACGGGCTCCCGCCGCCCCTTTTCGATCTCCACGATCTGCTTGGCGAAGTTGCTGCAGACGAACACATCCCCTCGCCGGGGGCCGGTGTGGTTGAAGCCCCGGGTGCGGATCGTTTTCATTCCGAAGCTCTGGAAGTACTGGTAGGCGAGCATGTCGGTGCCCACCTTGCTCACCGCGTAGGGAGACAGCGGCCGGAGGGGGTTGGTCTCCTTGATGGGGACCTCGTCGGGGAGTACCTTTCCGTACTCCTCGCTGCTGCAGGCGACTTGGATCAGGGGGTCGATCCCGGCCTGCCGGACGGCCTCGAAGAGGTGAAGCGTGCCGATGATGTTGGTGTGCAGGCTCTCCTCGGGAGCGCTCCAAGAGGTGGGGACGAAGCTCTGGGCCGCGAGATGGAAAATTTTCTCGGGCCGCACCTCGGCGACGAGCCGGTTGACCGAGGTCTGATCCCGGAGGTCGCACTCGAGGAGTTTCACCTGGGTCGTGAGGTGATCGATGTGTTCGGTGCGGCTGCGCCACCTGCGCATCCCGTAGATTTCCACATCCGGCAGGGTGAGCAGGTAGTCCACCAAGTGGCTGCCCGCGAATCCGGTGATGCCGGTGATCAAAACGCGCTCTGGCATGGCGCCTCCTCTCGCTGTACGAACGGGCCAATCCTACCCGCCACGTTTGGCCGCGGTCAACGAATAAAGGGGGCTGGCGTGGAATCATTCGGGCCCGCTTCTGTTTGACAGAAGGGACCGGGACTGAACTAATGGGTGGCGGTGAGCATGCCTCCTGCTGTCTGTAACGGAAAAAACGGGAAAAGGGAGCCGGGCGAAATGCCGGATTCAGCGTATGACGTGGCGGTTATCGGCGGCGGTCCTGCCGGTTATGTGGCGGCGGTTCGGGTGGCGCAGAAAGGGGGGCGCTGCGTGGTCATCGAGCGCGATGCCCTGGGGGGTACCTGCCTGAACTGGGGCTGCATCCCGAGCAAGAGCCTGATCGCGGGGGCCGAGGTGCTCCGGAACATCCAGCGGGCCGCCGATTTCGGAATCGAGCTGACCGGGGAGGCGCGGGGAAACCTTGCTTCCATGGTCGAGCAGAAGAACAAAATCGTCGCCGGCCTGGTGAAGGGCATCGGCGGCCTATTTAAAGTGCACAAGGTCGATCACCTCGCGGGCGATGCCGCCATCACCGGTCCGGGCCAAATCGAGGTCGCGCTAAAAGATGGCGGAACCGAGGCGGTGCGTGCCGGGAAGATCCTGATTGCCACCGGCTCACGCCCGGCCCAGATCCCCGCCTTTCCGATTGACGGAGAAAGAATCTTTTCGAGCGATCAGGCGGTCCACCTCAAGGAGCTTCCCGGGCGCCTGCTCATCATCGGTGCCGGGGTCATTGGCTGCGAGTTCGCCTGTCTCTACCGGACGCTCGGAGCCGAGGTCACCATGGTCGAGTTGCTCGACCGGGCCCTCCCGCTCGGGGATGCGGATGTCTCGAAGCTCATCGAACGAGAACTCAAGAAGCAGAAGATTCAACTCCACACCGGCAAGAAAATCCTCAAGGTGGAGCCCGAGGGGGCGGAGATGGTGGCCCGCATCGAGGGAGACGAAGAATTCCGCGCCGACAAGGTGCTGGTCTCCATCGGCCGGACGATGAACACCGACGGGCTGGGCCTCGATACGATCGGGGTCGAGCTCGGCGAGCGGGGCGAGGTAAAGGTCAACGAGAAGATGGAGACCAGCGTGCCCGGCGTCTATGCGGCGGGGGATGTCATTGGCGGCCTCATGCTCGCCCACGTGGCCTCATCGGAGGGCATCGTGGCGGCCGAGAACGCCATGGGCGGCGATGCGCGGATGAACTATCTGGGGATTCCCGCCGGCATCTTCACCCATCCCGAGGTCGGCGTTGTCGGCCTCACCGAGGCGCAGGCGCGCGAGGGAGGGCGCGATGTCCGCATCGGGAAGTTCGCGATGCGGGGCCTCGGAAAGGCCCACGCCGAGCGCGAGATCGCGGGCGAGGTGAAAATCATCGCCGACGCCGCTTCGGACGAGATTCTCGGGGTGCACATCGTCGGCGCCCACGCGGCCGATCTGATTCACGAGGCGGCGGTCGCGATCAAGAACGGCCTTACCGCCGCGCAGCTCGGCGCGACCATTCACTCCCATCCCACCATGTCCGAGGCCGTGATGGAGGCGGCGCACGATGTGCACGGGATGGCGATCCATCTGCCGCCGAAGAAGTAGCCGCCGAATGGAAGCTGCGCCATGGAACGACGCTCTCCGCTTTTCCTGAGAATGGGCTTCATCTGCCGCGCCGCGGCGGCCACCGTCCTTTTCGCGGTGGCCGGGGGCTGCACCACGCCCTTCAATACTCTCGGGGAGGTCGTGTCCATTCCCTGGGGACTGACCATCTCCCCGCCCAAGGACGTCTCTGCGGTCCATGACGAGGGGGCGGTTTATTATTACGGGAAGATGCGTACCTGGAGCGTGGCGCTTCAGGTGCGGCGCTTCGTGGACGGCTACCGGGGCGAGGGCACGTTCCGCCTCGATGAAACCGGGCGCCTGCTCGCCCTGGCGCGCGAGGCAGCCGGGAAGGTGCCGAACCTCAGGTGGATTCGGGGGGAGCCCGCCGTGTTCGGCAACAAGAAGGGAATCCAGATCGATTTCGAAGCACCCGCGGGCGGCGGCCAGGCGAACATCTTTTTCACGCGCGGGGAGATGCTTATCCAGCGGGTGTTTCTCCTCCGCGAGCGGCACCGGCTCTACCTGATTCGCATGATGGCCCAGAGCGCCGTACCCGAGCGGGGCCTGGGTGCGTGGGAGGAACTGAAGAACGGGGTGCGCATCACCGGAAGGCCGCTGGTGATGTTCCCCAACCGCGACAGACTCCCCGCGGCCACGCCGGCTTCTTTGCTCCTCGGGGTGTTCCAGGAGCGATAGGCGTTAGTGGGGAATCTCGATCAGTCGTCCCTCGCCCGAGCGCATGTCCTCCATCAGCAGGTTGTAAAACGCCCGGCAGACGGGGCCCGGCTTGCCGTCCCCGATGGGCCGTCCGTCCCACTCGACGATGGGCGCCACGTAGATCGAGCTTCCCCAGAACATCATCTCCTTCGCGGCCCGGCCCTCCTCGACGGTCACGTCGCAGACCTGAACGTCTTTGATGAGATCCTGCTTCACGAGAACGGGCGCGAGTTCGAGCAGCCGGAGCGAGGTACACCCTGAGAGAATGTTGTCGAAACGGGGATGCTTCAGGATGCCCTCCGATGTCACGAAGGCGACGTTCATGTTCGAGCCCTCCCCGACGAAGCCCTTGTCGTCGAGGAAGATGCCGTTGTCGGCGCCCTTTTCCTTGGCCTCCATCTGCATCAGCGCGTTCGGCAGGTAGTTGTTGCTTTTGGTCGTGGCGTAGACCGGGCGCTTGATGGGGTAGGAAGTGGTCACCACCGTCATGCCCTTGGTGTAATAGCGCTCGGGATAGGAGAGCCCGGCGAAGATCATGACGAAAAAGCCGCAGTCCGCCCCCTCGACCGGCAGGAGGCCGAGGCTTCCTGTCCCTGCGGAGAGCCAGTAGCGGATGGAGCCCTCCCGCTTCCCGCTCACGGCGGTTGTCTGGATGATGATGTCGCGCATCTCATCGCGGGAGAAGCTCGGGCGGAGTTTCGAGTTTTTTGCCGAGCGCAGGAAGCGGTCGAGGTGGGCTTCCAGATCGTAGATTTTTCCATCCACGATGGCCGCCGTGTCGAAGATGCCGTGCCCGCGGTGGACCATGTGATCGTCGAAGGGGATCACCATGAGGGAGGAGTCGGTGACGATGCCGCCCAGGTGGCTCGAGTAGAAGGCGTAAAACTCCACCTTCTGCCGGTTGCGGAGGTCCGCGAGTTTTTTAATGACATCGCCGGAATCAAGAACGGGCAGGGGTTTCACTTTGGACATGAACGGCCTCCAATGGAAAAGGGCGCTCTCCTTTTCGGGGAACTGCGCAATCCGGAAGGGACCCATCATGCCGATACAGCGCCCATTCGGCAAGCCCGGGCGGGCAGGGCGTTTGCACTGCTTTCCGGCCCGTGCAGATTTGCTGTAAGGTCGCTATATCGGGAGGTCTTCTTCTTTCGGTTTCGGGGGTTCGCCCGTGGGTTTTGAAGCCACTCTGACGGATGCGCAGCGCATGGTCCTGGGCATGGTGCGGGACTTCTGCAAACAGGAAGTCGCCCCCCTTGCCGCGGAGACGGATCGGGGGAAATTCCCGGCTGAAACGCTGAAGAAGATGGGCCGCCTCGGCCTCATGGGGCTTCCCATCCCCGAGAAATACGGCGGGGCGGGGGCGGGCATGGTCGCCTTCGCCCTCGCGACCGAGGAGGTCGCCGCCGCCTGCCCCTCGACGAGCGGTATCTTCGCCGCCCACACCTCGCTTGTCTGCGAGCCGCTCTATCTTTTCGGAAGCGAGCACCAGAAAGAGATGTACCTTCGGCCGCTGGCCTCGGGCGAGAAGCTCGGCTGCTTTGCCCTCACCGAGCCGGAGGTGGGCTCGGACGCCGCCGCCATCTCCACCGCCGCCCGGCGCGCGGGCGATCACTGGCGGGTGGACGGCGCCAAACGCTTCATCACGAACGGCAAGGAGGCGGACCTGTGCCTCCTCTTCGCCGTGACGGACAAGTCCCGCGGCCACAAGGGGGTCAGCGCCTTCATCGCGGATGTGGAATCGCCCGGCTTCGAGAAGGGCCGCTCCGAGGAAAAACTGGGCCTCGGCGGAAGCTCGGCCGCCGAGCTCAGGTTCGAGGGAATGGAGCTGCCCCTCGACAATCTTCTCGGGGAGGAGGGTCAGGGTTTCGAGGTCGCCATGAAAACCCTCGACTCAGGGCGGATCATCGTCTGCGCCCAGGCGACCGGCTTCGCGCGCGCCTGCCTCGAAGCTTCCGTGGACTACGCCCGCGAGCGCGAGACCTTCGGAAAGCCCATCGCGAGCTACCAGCCCATCCAGTGGAAGATCGCCGACATGGCCACAGGCGTCGAGGCGGCGCGGCTGCTCTACCTCAAGGCGGCCCGGCTCTATCAGGCGGGAAAACCCTTCACCGCCGAGGCCGCCATGGCCAAGGTCTTCGCCTCCGACCTCGCCCAAAAAACCGCGAGCGAGGCCGTCCAGATCCACGGCGGCAACGGCTTCATGCGGGAGTACCCCGTCGAGCGCTACTACCGTGCCGCCAAGGTGACGCAGATCTACGAGGGAACGAACGAGATTCTCCGCCAGGTCATCGCGAAGCAGTTGTTGAAGTAGCTTTTTCTTGTTCCTCTCCCGCCGCCTTGTTTCCGGTTCGTGCAAGATCAGCGCGTCATTTTTGGAGAGATGCCATGAAAATTCTGTGGGCTGCCGCTTTGGGCGTCCTGCTGACGGCCGGGGGCGCGTTCGCCACTGCCCAGGAGGGCGACGTTCTCATATTCGAGGGAAAACGCCACCGCCTTTTATCAAATCCACTCGAATCCTATCTCTTGGAGCGAAAAGCCTACCCCATGTTCGAGGTGCGCCGGACGAGCAATTGGCGCGGCTATGTGGCGACCTGGAAGATCGAGGACGGCACGTTTTATCTCATCGGCCTGGCGGCTTGGGTCAGGGGGAAGAAGGTGGATGTCCGCTACGTTTTCCCCGGCCACAAGGGAAAGACCAAGGCCACTTGGTACAGCGGCGCGCTCCGGGTCCCGCAGGGGAAAATGCTGCGGTATGTCCACATGGGGTATGGATCGGTTTTCGAGCGCGATCTGATTTTCACCATCCGCGAGGGGAAGGTGGTGCGCATGGAGATCATCAAAAACACGAAAATTTATTCGCCGAGAAAGGCCCCGGACAAATAACGCCCGGGGGAGGGGTCCTACTCCTCGAGCGCCTCGGCGACGAGTATGGCAGCCTTTCTTGGGCCATAAATTCAAGAAACTTTTAAATATTTTGAAAATTTGTCCTTTAAAATCGAGGACTGATCTGAAAACCAATCTATGGCTTCGGTTTTTTCTCTGGTCAATTCGCTTCTTTTTTTTCCTTGCCCGAGATTTTCATCTTGAAGTCCAGACGATATTGCTGCCAGCTCTATGGATCTTGAGTAAATCTCATCGATGTATTCACATAGATCCTTTTCGAAAAGAAATTCTATTTCTGCGGTTGATGCACTTAGTCCACCGAGATCATCAAAATTAAGGGCTCCTTTCGCCAATGCTATGGTCAGGTGTCTGCGGACTCCCCTGAAAACATAGACTCTCCTGTCGAAAAGTTCATGTTGTAGGCGAATGTGGTTGGTTCGATATTGCTGGTAGGCAATGTAAAGCATAGTGAGTCCTAGGACAGGGGTTAGGCCCGCAGACAATATGGAGACGAGATTTTCTCCTTCCATGGAAGTACCTCCCTAGTAACTCCTTCTACTCCTCCAGCGCCTCGGCGACGAGCTCGGCGATGTCGGCGGCGCGGATGTTTTTTTCCGGATCGAGCGCCTTGAGGGCGTCGTCGAACATCTGCATGCAGAAGGGGCAAGAGACGGCGGCCGTTTTCGCGCCGCAGGCCTTCACATCGTTCAGGCGCATGTGGTTGATGCGCTGCTTGGGGTCATCGTCCATCCAGGCGTAGCCCCCCCCGGCGCCGCAGCAGAGGGCGCTGTCGCGGTTCCGCCCGAGTTCCTGGAATTCTCCCGGCGCGGCGATCTGGTGGAGCACCTCGCGCGGGGCGTCCGTGACGCCGTTGTGCCGGGCGAGGTAGCAGGAATCGTGGAAGGTGACGCTCTCGAGGCTCTTCGTGAGCTTGAGCCGGCCATTCTTGATCAATTCGGCGATGAGCTCGGTGTGGTGGACGACCTCGTAGCGGCCGCCGAAGTCGGGGTACTCGTTTTTATAGGTGTTGAAGCAGTGGGGGCAGGTGGTGATGATTTTCTTCACCCCGTAGCCATCCAGGGTGGCGATGTTCTGCTTGGCGCACATCTGAAAGGTGAATTCCCCGCCCGCGCGCCTTGCAGGGTCTCCCGTGCAGACCTCCTCGGGGCCGAGGATGGCGAAGTCCACCCCGCCCGCCTTCATGACCTTCACCATGGCGCGGGTGACCTGAATGTTCCGGTCGATCATTGAGCCCGTGCAGCCCACCCAGAAAAGATACTCGGCCTTCTCTCCCCGGCCGAGCACTTTGACGTCGAGGTCCTCGTACCACTCCTCGCGGTTGTGCTGTGCGCCCACCCAGGGGTGCATCCGCTCGTCCATGGACTTGAGGAACTGGCGCGCGTTCTCGCTCGTCTTTGATTCCATCATGACGAGGTAGCGGCGCATGTCCACCATCTTGGGGATGTGCTCGATGAATACCGGGCACTCCCGCTGGCAGGCGCCGCAGGTGCGGCAGCCCCAGAGTTCTTCCTCGGTCACGGCGGGCCGGGGGGCGCCCTCCGCGGCCTCGCCGAAAAGAGGCGGCCGGTCCGCGCCGTTTTCCCGGGTGGCTGTCAGATGATCCTTCATGTCGCGGATGAGCTTGCGCGGGCTCAGCGCGACGCCGCTCAGGCTCGCCGGGCAGACCGACTCGCACCTTCCGCAGTTGGTGCATGCGTCCAGATCAAGCAAGCCCTTCCAGCTGTACTGCTCGATCTTTTCGACGCCGAGGGTTTCGATGGCCTCGGGGTCGCTCTCCATCGTCGCCTCGATGTCGATGAAGGTGAGCTTTCCGCTGCCCTCGAGATTGCGGAAGAAGATGTTCAGCAGGCCGTACCAGATGTGGTTGATCTTTCCGAATCCCAGATAGCCGAGGAAGGCGAACGCCGTCCCCACGTGGAACCACCACTGGAAGCGGTGGAAGCTGCCCAGGTACTCCGGGGTCCAGTTTTGCATGGTGAGGGCGGCCAAATATCCCACCGGCGACCAGAGCGCCGTCGCGGGGTTGCCCCTGAGTTCGGTCGCGGCGATGCGCGCGCCCTCCACGACGAATCCCTGAACGAAAACGAGGAGCAGGAGCCCGAGCGCGATCCAGTCATCGAGGAGCGAGTTGAGGTGCGCGGGGCGCAGGAAGAGGCGCCGCCAGATGGCCATCCCGATCCCGATGATGGCCAGCAGGCCGAAGCTGTCGCTCAGCAGCGAGTACCAGAGATAGACATCTCCCTTGAGGAAGGGGACCCTCAGCCATTCTTGCATGGCAAGGAGAGAGGTGGCGATCAGCTCGGCGAGGAAGCCGTAGAAGATGAAAAGGTGCATGAGGCCGCCGTAGGTGTCCCGCGAGAGGCGGCGGTAGCCGAAGACCTCCACCAGGAGGCCGGCGATGCGTCTGGGGATCTGGTCCAGCCGGCTCGCCCGGCCGCCGGTACGCCACAGGCGGAAGCGCGACCAGATGCCGTGCGCCATGAAGATCAAGGGGAGCAGGGCGAGAAGATACATGGGATAGATGTGCGTCGCGAATTCTTTCTTCTGCAGCGTGTGGCAGCTTTGGCACTGGGAGCTCAGGGCGAACTTGGGCATCTCGTGCGGGTTGTGGCAGGTGGTGCACTCGAAAACTTTTTGGGGGTTTTTCAGCAGTTCGCCTTCTTTCGGAAACCCGTCGGCGGAGGCGGCGAACAGGAGGAACAGCAGAAAGAGCGGCAGCCCGCAGGCGATGTTCCGGCAAACTTTCCGCGTGGGAGCCATTCCCTTCCTTTCCCGAGTGCCGCCAGGGCGCGGTTGGGGGTGCGTTCTCCAAAACGATTGGGCGTAAGCTATCAGGTCGGCGCGCCATTTCGCAATGGCGGGGGCGGATTTCAATGGCGCGATGAAACGCTCGGAAATTTTCCTTGGTTGCAGTATCGGGAACGGATACGGGAAGAAACGCCGGGAGCGGGCGGGCG